>JAJCXU010000168.1 GCA_029263275.1 Ilumatobacter sp. | reverse complement strand
GGTCGTGAGCTCCCCAGCTCTTCGGGTAGACGACGTCTGCGCCGGCAAACGCTTCGTCCATGCTGTCGACCACGCGGAACGAGCCGCCGTTTGCCGCATTGTCGTTGGCGGCCGCCATCGTGTCCGCGGTGAGCTGATAGCCGGGCGGATGCGCCAGCGTGACGTTCGCTCCCGTGCGGGTCAGCAGCGTCACCAACCCCTGCGGCACCGACAGCGGTTTCGCATATGAGGGTGAGTAGGCCCACGTCACCGCGATGTTGCGCCCGGCGAGATCATCGAAGTTGTCTTCCAACCACAGCAGGTCGGCCATGGTCTGCGTCGGATGGTCGACGTCGCACTGCAGGTTCACGATCGGTACCCGACGCGGGTCGTCGGTGGCGTCGAGGTAGTTGTCGATTCCCGTCTTGACGTCGCGGATGAACCGATTGCCCTCGCCGAGGATGAGGTCGTGGCGAATTCCCATCGCGTGCGAGTTCATGCCGAGCATTGCTCCGGTCTCGGCAGCGGTTTCGCCGTGCGAGACCTGTGTCGACGAACCGTCAACGATCACCGGCTGCATGCCGAGCCTGGCCGCTGCGCCGGCCCACGCACTCTTCGTTCGTGTCGACTGATCGAAGAACACCGCCCAGGCGAGTTCGTTCGGGCACAACGGAGTCCGGATGCCTCGGTGATCGAGGTCGGCGAGGGCGCGGGCAACGAGCCGCACCGAGGCCAGATCAGCAGTCGACCACTCCTGGGTGGTCAACAGACTTCGGCCGAACAGGGCGTCGAGTGCGCCCTGGTCGAGTGATTGCGTGTGCGCGTGGCTCATCGAGTTCTCCTGATGTGGGTGCCGGCATGTCCGTCGAGCGCGGTGACGAGATCGGACGGTTGACAGATGACGACTTCGCCGTCGGTCGCCTCCAAGAAGTCGATGGCCGCCTCCATCTTTGGCGCCATACTCCCTTCGGCGAACTGTCCTTGTGCGTGGAGCGACCGGACTTCGTCGAGGGTCAACTCGGGGTGCGGCGTCGGTGTGTCCGTGTAGAAGTTTTCATAGACGTAGTCGACGCTCGTAGTGATCGCCAGCCGGCGGGCGCCGAGCCGCTTGGCGAGCAGCATGCTGACTCGGTCCTTGTCGATGACGGCCTCGTGCCCGATGATCTCGCCGTTCTCGGCCCGGCTGACCGGGATGCCGCCGCCCCCGCAACAGATCACCGTGATGCCGAGCGCGCAGAGTTGCTCGATCGTCGAGAGTTGCACGATCCGTCGGGGTTGCGGCGAGGCCACCACCCGGCGCACCCCGCGTCGCGGGTCGGCCATCAGCTTCCATCCGCGCTCGCGCGCCAATGTCTCTGCTTCGGCGAGCTCGAAGAAGCGGCCGATCGGTTTGTTCGGCGCATCGAATGCGGGGTCGTCCGCGTCCACTTCGACTTCGGTCACGATGGTGACGACCGGTGCGACGCTGCCACTTCGGTGCAACTCAGCGCGCAGCGACCGCTCGATCATGTACCCCATGGCACCTTGGCTGTCAGCGACCAGCGAATCGAGCGGCACTTCGGGCAGCTCAGCGCTGGCCATCTCCGATCGGAGCTGCATAAAACCGACCTGCGGTCCGTTGCCGTGGGTCAACACGAGGTGCTCGCCGCGCTGGAGCAGATCGGCAATTGGCTGCATTGCCTCGCACGTGACGGCGAACTGATTCGCCACCGTTGGGGGCAGGTCTGGAGAGAGCAGTGAATGCCCCCCGATCGCAATGACGGTCGGCCCCGATTGCTGGCTCATACCCAACTCGTCCTGGGCATGCTGCCTCCATTTCGCACCTGCTGGCGACGTCGCTGTCACCCTCCATCGTGGTCAGCGCGCCGCCCTCGGTGAAGGGCACTTGGTCCCCAGCGGCAGCGCCAGGGGCAGCCCGCGCTGATCTGGCTACATGGTCGAAGGGCCGCTCAGCCGTGAGCGGCGGCGAGCGGTGGGCCGAGCAATTGAATGTTGTGGCGGGCAGCGGTCTCGGCCAGTGCCGGGAAGTCTGGCGGGCCGTCAGCGAATGCTGCGGAGATGTCGGCGTAAGCATGCTGGAAGCCGCCCGGCCATTGGAATTCGACGATCTGGGCCGGTTCGTCGCCGATCCCCATGAAGGCATGGGCGGCATTGGGCGGCGTGTAGACGAAGTCGCCCGGACCGACGTCGACGGTGTCGTCGCCGACTTGGAACCTCACCTGGCCGTGGGTGACGACATCCCATGCAGCCCACGGGTGGCTGTGCAAGGGGGGACCGTCACCTGGGGCGATCCGCTCGACCATGACGTCAGGCATTTCGGCGTCTCCTTGGCACAGAAACGACAAGGCGTCAGTCGGGCTCGTCGTGAACGTCAGCGCGTCGGCTGCTCGGGTGACCCAGGCGGGATCCATGGTGGTTGTCCTCTCATCGGTTTCGATCAATCCGAGAACTGTACTGTACGGTTTCGTTTCGGTCAACTGACCGATATCGTGTCCCGAAATGGATCGACGTACCCACTATCTCGACACTGCGCTCCGGCTGTTCATCGAGCACGGCTACAACGGGGTGAGCATGGACACGATCGTCGCGGAGGCGGGTGGCTCCAAAGCGACCCTGTACCGATACTTCCCATCCAAGGAAGCCCTCTTCGGTGGCATCGTCGACGACCTCCAACGGCAACTCGCCGCAGTCCCACCCGCTCCCGACTACATCGATCTCCCGCTCCAGGAAGGTCTCCGGCTGCTCGGGAGCGCGACGGCAGACGCCGCTCTGAGTGAACGGGCGATCGTGTTGTTGCGTCTCGCTGCCGGGGAGTACTCGCGGTTCCCCGCGCTCGCCGAGTTGCTGTTCACGCAGTCGCCCGAACGCAGCTACGAGCGTTTCCGCGACTATCTCGAAGCGAAGCAGCATCAGGGTGAGGTCGACATCGCTGACTACCAGATCGCCGCCGAACACTTTCTCGCCGGGCTCGTTGGCCACCAACAACTCCGCATGTTGCTCGGAGCCGATTCGCCGACACCTGATCAGATCAACGACCGGATCGATGCCGCCATCGCCATGTTCACTCGCACCTACGGCGTCGGTCGGTGAGGACTGGGTTGGCCCCGTCCTGATCGACGGCCTCGGTCCGAAGCTCGTCGAGCCGACCGGGGTCGTGGAGGAGTCCGCGCAGTATGAGGTCGGCGAAGCCGTCGGCGGTGCGACCGGAATCGTCGAGCACCGCCGGTCGCTCGCTGGTGATCACCCCGAGGTATGCCGCCTCCACGAGGGAGCCGGCGAGCGCGGGATCGAGTGGGCGGAACGCACCCGACGCGACCGCTGCTGAGATCCATCTGGTCCAGGCATCGTGGATCGCATCGATGAGCAGGTTGGCCTCGTCGGTTCCCGTCGGTGCGGGCGGGCCGGACAACTGGTAGAGCCGGCCGAGATCGTAGGGAGCGGACTGGATGTGGCGGAGGTCGATGCGCAGATAGCGGTAGAGCCGGAGATCGCACGGCCCACCTTCAGCGTCGAACTCTTCGAGCAGTTCGCCGAGCGGCTCGAGCCAGAGCAGGCCGATTTCGAGGAGCAGTGCCTCCTTGTTCGGGAAGTGGTGGTACAGCGATGCTCGCTGCATGCCAACGGCCTCGGCAATCGCGGTGAACGAGGTCTGCTCGTAGCCCACGTCGGCGAACATCGCTGCGGCCGCACCAAGGATCTCTTCGGCTGGCGGCGCGGTAGTGCTGTTCGGTTTCAACCGTGGACGACCACGGCGTCGCGAAACCCGGTCGTCCATCAGCTGGCCTCCCCACGTTTCTGCATGCGTAGATATTGACACGCGAGTGCGGCTGCACGTAATATCTACGGACGTAGTTAATGGGAGGCGATGGTGGGGGATGGTGGAATCATGACGGCGAGCGAGAGCACCGTCGCGCTGTTGGCTGAGCTGGCAGCCCGTGGCACCGATGAGGAGAATTGGTACACGCTGCCACCGAAGGCGTACTGCTCCGAGGAGATCTTCGAACTCGAGGTCGACCGCGTCTTTCGCCGGGGGTGGATGAATGCCGGCCATGTCTCCCAGATCCCGGAGGCCGGTGACTTCCGGACCGTCGACATGTTCGGCGAACTGTTGGTGGTCAGTCGTGGCCGCGACGGCGAGATCAACGTGATGAGCCGAGTGTGCCCGCACCGCTGGATGGACATCTGCCAGGGCCAGCAGGCCGGAAACGTGCCATCGCTGCAATGTCCGTATCACCGGTGGACGTTCAGCCACGACGGTGAATTGCGTGCCGCACCGGAGATGGAGGAGACCCCCGGTTTCGACAAGCAGGACTTCGGCCTCCATCACTTCCGTCACGAGGTGTGGGAGGGGTTCATCTGGGTCAACCTCGATGGCCAAGCGCCTTCGACGGCCGATCTGTGGGGCCCGATGAGTGAACAGCTCCAGGAGTACGGGCTCGCCGACTGGTCGATCGTCAGCTCAACGGCATGGGGCGAGTCGGCGTGGGATTGGAAGGTCTTCATCGACAACGGCGAGTGCTACCACCACATCGGAATCCACGATGACACGCTGGAACCCGTGATGCCGGCGCGTCGTGCCGTTGATCTTCCCGACAATGGCGAGTACACGCTCCTGTACGCCAATGGGCACGACGACGTCCTCGTGCCGGCAGACGACGGTGAAGTCGACTTCTTCTCCGACGACCCTCCGGTTGCCGGGCTGAATCCTCAACAACGCCGCGGCCTGGGCCTCGCGTACCCGCTTCCGAACTACGTGATTGCCCTGATGCCTCAGTACGCAGTCTGGTTCGAGGTGTACCCGCTCGGTCCGGGTCGGATCGATCTCACGACCCACATCATGTTGCCGTCCGACCTCGTCGACGCGCCCGGCAACGAGGAGCGGATCGCCGGCCACGTCGCGTCAGCCAACGAGATCCACAAGCAGGACATCGTGGTCTGCGAGGGAGTGCAACGCGGTCTCGAAGCGGCCTCTGCTCGTCCCGGAATGCTCTGCCACCTGGAAGGACACAACCGGGCCTTCGCGAAATGGTACGCCCGCCAGATCAGCACCGCCTGACCACGCTGGCGCCGGTTGGCTTCAGACGATGTCGCAGATGAGGTGGATGTCGTCAGGCTCCTGGCGATACAGCTCGGGGCTGGTCGCCGTTCCCGCGAGATGACATCCGCGACTCAGGTAGAAGTTGACCGCTGAACCCGTCGACGTGGCCGAGACGTACAACCGTTGAGCGCCCGCGGCCGTGGCGGCATCGACCGCCGCATTCCAGAGTGTGGAACCCACGCCGAGTCGACGTGCCCACCGACTGACGTGGAGCATCGACAGCCAGGCCATCCCCGGCTCGAAGACGGGATCGACGATGACGAGCCCAGCGACACGGTCACCTTCGAACGCTCCCATGAAGAGTGCGCCACCGGAGATGAGTGGGCCGCAGAACTCGACGATGCTTGCCACGCTGTGGTCGCCCGAACCTGTCGAATCCCACGACGGCACGTCGATGTCGACCGGATTGGCGTGCAGCTCGCCGTCGACGAGGTTGTAGAGGACGTCGACGTGTTCCGCCCGGTCGATGTCGGCGAACAGATCGAGATTGGTGGAGGTCAGGTGTCGGAGGTCGATCCCGTCATCATCGCGCACGTCGCGTCGCCGACGAATGACAGTTTGACGGTGGAGACTGAATGCGTCAGTCCGCTTCGACGGCGCCGTGTCGTCGAGCGAGGACGTCGGTGGTGCGCTGGATGTGCATCGCCGCGACATCACATGCGGTGTCAGCATCGCGGGCGAGCGTGGCTTCCATCAGGGCGAGGTGTTCGGCGTGCACATCGCGGGGGACCGTGCGGTCGGTGAGCGCCATGCGGCGATAGCGCTGCGCGCCGAGATCCTGATGGAATGCGGTCGTCGTGGCTTGGTCGGCGGCCAGGATGATCAGATCATCCAGATCGCATCAACCCTCGCGACAGCGAGCTGACCCACCGCCGGTCAGAGGACGGCTTGCGGACACTCGATGGTGAATTCTGCGGCGATCAGCACGTCGTCTTGGTTGCTGAAGAACTTGCCGCCGGTCGCCGTGACGGTGTTGCCGCTGATGGTGACGGTCGACTTGTTGTCCTGGAACTCGTCACCGTCGAACCGTTGGACGCCCTCTGGCGTGAGGATCTGCAGACTGGGTGCGGCTGGGTCGCCGCTGACGAACACGCGATATCCCTCGGGACCAACCGTGCCGATGTCGATGCGTCCACCCTGGCTCACACAGGTGACGGAGTCGATCGTGTGCTCGCCACCGTCAAAGGTCAGGGTGCCGCCGCCCCCGGCGCCCTGTGCCTCGTTCATCGCGTCTGCGAAATCCTCCAGCTCCTGCTGGTCGCTGTCGTCGAGGCCCGATTCTTGGTCGACGTCGCCCAGACCGCCAAAGCCTGAGTCATCGTCGCCGCCACACGCGGCGATCGCCAACACGGACACAGCGAC
>JAJCXU010000167.1 GCA_029263275.1 Ilumatobacter sp. | reverse complement strand
GACGGCAACGGTGCTCACGTCGCACGGCGACCCCGACGTGGTAGTGCTCCGCGACTACGGCCTGCCGACATTGGTCAACTACGCGTTCACCGGTGACACCCGGCGGCTCGACCCAGACCGAGGTGGTGACGACGTGATGCTCAAGCACCTCGCTCCGTGGGCGGGGCATCGACAGCGAATCATCCGGCTGCTCTACACCGCCGGCGTGTCGGTGCCGCGCCGGGCGCCGCGCGCGTTCAATCCCGACATCCGAAGGCTCTGAACCGACCCTCTCAGGTTGATCTCAGCCGCGCTCTGCACGATGGCCACCGACATGCCGAGGAACCGCTCCTCGGCAGGAAGGACACATCGTGCAGTTCACAACCATCTCGTCTCGGCGGTCAGGGTCCAGAGTTGTCAGCTTGCTTGCAGGCGGAGCGCTGGTCCTCGCGGCATGCGGATCGGGCAGCAGCGGAGGCGAGTCGAGTGATGTCGCCTCGATCGGTTCGACTCCCGACGCAGCATCCGCCGAACCATCGGCTCAGGACTCCACTCAGGAACCGGTCTCCGAAGAGGAGGCAGTCGCCGATGCCGAGAAGGCCTTCGAGGACTACCAGCAGTGTCTGTCCGACTTGGGCATCGATGACGGAGTGTTCATCTCGTTCGGCGATGGAGAGGGCGCCGCCGTCGACGGCGAAGTCACCGAGGCCGTCGAAGCCGATGGCGCCGGCGACGGTTCGTTCTCGGACATCACGCCAGAGCAAATCGAACAGATGCAGGAAGAGTGCGATCCGATCCTTGCCAACATCGACAATGGTTTCGACCTGTCACCCGAGCAAGAAGCCGAGTTCCGCGACGCTGAGCTCGCGTTCGCACAGTGCATGCGCGAGAACGGCCTGGAGGACTTCCCGGACCCAGCCGCACGGGGCGCCGACGTCGAAGGTGAGGCCTCGACTGGACTCGGCGGCGCGATCGAGATCGGCGAGGGCGACTTCGAAGCCTTCGAGGAAGCCGCCGAAGCATGTGACCACATCTTCGAGGAGCTGGGCGGAATCGTGGTCGGGTCGTGATCGGCCGTCGACGTTTCATCGTCGGGGCGCTCCTCGGAGCCACGGCGCTGACCGGCGCAGGGGGCGCACTGGTTGCGTCATCAGGCGACGGCAACGCTCCCGCCACCGATGTCGAGTCATCCGACACCCCGGCGGGGTCCGAACTGGTGGAAGTCGGCCGTGGCGATCTGACCGACACCCGAGACTTCAATGGCACGCTCACCTATGGCGACAGCCTGGATCTGCCGATTGCCGCGACCGGAATCGTCACCGCACGGCCGGAGGCGGGATCGGTGATCGAACCGGGTGAGGAGTTGCTGCGGATCAACAACCGGCCGGTGTTCCTGGCTCGGAGCGACCTCCCGATGTACCGCACGCTGCGCACGAAGCCTGACGTGAAGCGGACCGGGCAGAAGTACATGGCGGGCTTCGATGTCGTCCATCTGCAGGGGTTCCTCCTCGATGCAGGGTTCGACGACGACGGCAAGCTCGATGAGATCGACGGACAGTTCGGCCCGTCCACTGTGCGTGCGGTCAAGGCGTGGCAGAAGAGCGTCGGGCTGCCGGTGACCGGTGAGGTCGATCGCACGCAGATGATCTTCATGCCCGAAGCGGTGCGGATCGATACGACACACCAGATGGGCGTCGAGTTCACTCGACTCGCTGCCACAGCGAACGAACAGACGGTCACATTCTCGATCACCAGCCGTGATCGCCGTCTGGTTGCCGTTGGGAACGAGGTGCAGATCACCGCTGGTGACGTGACGACGACCGGCGCGGTCGAACGGATCGAGCGAACGACTGACGCACAGGGAAACTCGACGTTGCGCGTCACGCTCTCCTTGGCCCACGTATTGCCGGTTGATGCTGGCACCCCTGAGGTGATCGTGGTCGAGGTGCTCGCCACGGATGTCTTGACCGTTCCGGTTCGGGCGCTGCTTGCCGTCAGCGAGGGCGGATTCGCCGTCGAGCGTCCTGATGGGACGCTCAGTCGTGTCGATGTGGGCGCGGTTGCCAACAGCGTCGCGGAGATCACCGGCGAACTGTCTCCGGGTGATCAGGTCGTGGTTCCGACATGAGTGTGGCCAACCCGCCCGCGCCGGCTCTGCAACTCCGTGGAGTCACCAAGACCTTCGATGGGCCGACACCGGTGCACGCGCTGCGTGATGTCGACCTGATTGTCGAGCAGGGAGAACTCGTCGCCATCGCTGGCCCGTCGGGTTCAGGCAAGTCGACGCTGCTCAATGTGATCGGGACGCTTGACCGCCCGACGACTGGCTCGGTCGAGATCGAAGGCAGCGACGCGGCGAAGCTCAGCGACCGAGAGCTGGCCGGGCTGCGTTCGCAGCGCATCGGGTTCGTCTTCCAGCACTTCAACCTGCTGGGAGGAATGAGTGCAACCGACAACGTGGCCACCGGCATGCTCTATCAGGGCCGTCGCGCCGCAGAACGCCGCCGAGAGGCCCGTACCGTGCTCGGTCGCGTCGGGCTCGGCCATCGTCTCGACGCCAAGCCGGCGACGCTGTCCGGCGGTGAACGGCAACGCGTGGCGATTGCCCGTGCCTTGGTTGGTGACCCGGCGCTGGTCTTGGCCGACGAGCCAACCGGCAACCTCGACTCCTCGACGTCCGAAGAGATCATCGACCTCCTGCTTGGGCTCAACGCCGAGGGCACGACGATCTTGGTCATCACCCACGACAACGAACTGGCGGGGCGCATGCCTCGACAAGTTCGGGTTCGTGACGGGCGGGTCGCAGCATGAAGGGCCGCATGCGATCACACGTCAACGCCGTCGACCAGATTGCCACGGGCACGCACGGGTTGAGGGCCCGCCGCGGGCGCACCCTCTTGACGGCCCTCGGTATCGCGATCGGGATTGCCTCGATGGTGTCGGTGCTCGGGATCTCGTCGTCCAGCCGAGCCGAACTCGTCGCTGAACTCAATGCGCTGGGGACCAACCTGCTGGCGGTGCAGCCCGGCAGCAACACGTTCGGCGAGACGGTGCAGATGCCCGAAGCCGCGCCAGACATGATCCGCCGCATCGGCCCGGTCGAGTCCGCAGGTTCGCTGACGAAGATCAACACTAGCGCCCGTCGCAATGAGCACATCCCGACGACCAACGGCCAGGGGCTCGACGTCGTCGCGGTTGAGCCTGATCTGTTCGTGACGGTCGGGGCCAAACCCGCTGTTGGACGCACCATCGACGACTCGACAGAGGAACTGCCCGTGGTGGTCCTTGGGAGCGTCGCGGCTGAGCGCCTCGGCATCCGGTCGCTGGCCGACGGACCTCGGGTGTTCATCAGCAACCGATGGTTCGATGTTGTGGGAATTCTCGAGCCGCTCGCACTGAACCCTGACATCGACCGCTCCGTGATGATGGGCTACCCAGCTGCCGTCCGCGAGTTGGGGATCAAGCCGGCAGCCACGCAGATCTACGTGCGAACCGATCAGGACCGGGTCGAGGCCGTGCGCGCCGTACTCGGGCGGACCGCGAGCCCGGGTGCCCCGAACGAAGTGCAGGTCTCCCGCCCGAGCGATGCGCTGGAAGCACGCACCAAGGTCGACCAGAACCTGCAGAACCTGTTGCTGGGCCTCGGCGGCGTCGCCCTGCTCGTTGGCGGCGTGGGCATTGCCAACGTGATGGTGATCTCCGTCTTGGAGCGGCGCACCGAGATCGGCGTGCGTCGAGCACTCGGAGCCACTCGACGCCACATCCGCATCCAGTTCGTTCTCGAGAGCTCGTTGCTGTCGGCGCTGGGCGGAGCCTTGGGAGTCGCACTTGGCATCGGCGTCACCATCGCCTATGCCAACAGCCAGGGCTGGTTGATCGACATTCCGCCGCTCGGCGTCGGGGGCGGCGTGGCGGCGTCGCTCCTCATCGGAGCCATCGCCGGCCTGTACCCGGCAGCGAAGGCGGCCCGCCTCGACCCGGCCGACGCGGTGCGGCCCATGTGACGTGAGGACGTCGCGACGTGTTCGTAATTGTCCGCTGAGGCCGTTGCTCCGACCGGATATTGCCGCATACGGTCGACCCGTGTCCGAGACCTTTGACCCGTCGACCCACCCGCATCGTCGCCGCAACGCGCTGACCGGTGACTGGGTGGTCGTGTCGCCTCAGCGAACAAAGCGGCCGTGGCACGGCCAGACCGATGACTCGGCGATCATTCGTCCTCCCGACCACGACCCCGGCTGCTACCTCTGTCCTGGCAACGAGCGAGCCGGCGGTGTGATCAATCCGGACTACACGTCGACCTTCGTTTTCGAGAACGACTTCGCCGCGCTGCTCCCCGATGTGCCGATGCCACCGACGGAGGCGGCGGCCGACTCGAGTAGCTCGCTGTACCAGTCGGGAACCGGCGACGGGGAGTGCAGGGTCATCTGCTTCTCGCCCAAGCATGGCCGCACGCTCGCGACGATGGAACTCGATGA
>JAJCXU010000166.1 GCA_029263275.1 Ilumatobacter sp. | reverse complement strand
GCGCTGTTCTCCGCGGGCGCCACATCGTCTCGCGCCTATGCCGACAAGTTCGCAGCCGCTGGCGCCATCGTGATCGACAACTCGTCGGCGTTCCGCATGGACCCAGACGTGCCGCTCATCGTGCCCGAAGTCAACGGCCATCTCGTCGTCAACCCGCCGAAGGGCATCATCGCCAACCCGAACTGCACGACGATGGCCTTCATGCCCGTCATGAAGCCCCTCCACGACGAGGCCGGGCTGACACGACTCATCTGCGCCACCTACCAAGCAACGTCGGGCTCGGGACTTGCCGGCGTCGACGAGTTGGCCAAGCAGGTGGCCGAAGCTGGCGGCGCGGGCCCGGATCTGACCCACGACGGCGAAGCGATCACGTTCTCTGCTCCCGAGAAGTTCGCCCGCACGATTGCCTTCAACGCGTTGCCGATGTGCGGATCGGTCGTCGACGACGGCTCGTTCGAAACCGACGAGGAGCAGAAGCTCCGCAACGAGTCGCGCAAGATTCTCGACATCCCCGACCTCCTCGTGTCGGGCACCTGTGTTCGCGTTCCCGTCTTCACCGGCCACTCGCTGTCGATCAACGCCGAGTTCGCCAATCCGATCTCCGTCGAGCGTGCGTATGAATTGCTCGGCGACGCCCCGGGCGTTGAGCTCAGCGAGATCCCCACGCCATTGCAGGCAGCCGGCAACGACCCGAGCTACGTCGGCCGCATCCGCGCCGATGAAGGCGCTCCCGAGGGCCGAGGCCTGGCACTGTTCGTCAGCAACGACAACCTCCGCAAGGGCGCCGCACTCAACGCCCTCCAAATCGCCGAGTTGGTCCAGTCGGTCCAGAACGCCCGATGACTGCGTTGCGAAAGCTTCTCATTGAGCAAGCTCAACGTCGTCGCTTCGCGCCGTGCCCTCGAACCTCCTGATCCCGACTGCTCACAGAATTGATGAGAAGTCGCGGCACGTCAGACGACGGGATCAGCCGCGGGTTCTTCGAATGGGTGTTTGATGCGTTCGAGGGGTTCGCGTCGTCAGTCGACGGCGAGCTGCATTCGTCGTCGCACGGGCGCGGGCTCAAGGTCTGGTACGACGATGCCAAGAAGGAGCACTACGAGGCGCAGCTGATCAAGCTCCCGAAGGGCGGGGTGGGGCTCGAAATCGGCTTTCACACCGAACACCCGAAGGATGAGGACAATCAGGCGGTGCTCGACCGACTGCTCGCCCATGAGGCAGCGTGGCGAGAGCAGCTCGGTGCTGAGGCCGAGACCGGCATGTTCATCGGCGCTGACCGGTGGCGCCGCATCTCCGAGGTGTGGGATGCACCCGACCCCGAGGATCCAGAGTCGACCATCGAGATCGCCGCGCGCCTCGCGGACTACGTCATCGCCGTGGAACCGTTGCGCCGAGCCTGAGCGGCCCGGCGCAACTGTCGTTCACATCGACCGTGGTCGATTGGTGGCGGAGTTCAGAGTGGAAGAACTACGCCTCGGCGTTCGGGTACCCGTCGGTCATCAGGTTGCCGTAGCTCTGAACCCGAGTGTTGATGCGCTGGGCCTTCACCATGAAGTCGAACATGCCACGGGGCATCTTGCCGGTGAAGATGATCGCGAACCAAGCGATCAAGCCGAGCACGGCGGCACCGATGCCGAAGATCATCGCCATGATCAATGCGGGAATGATCCAGAACATGCGGAAGAAGTTCGACAGTCGGTTCGCTTCTGCGGAATAGGAGAACTCGTACGTCACGGGGACCGTGCCGGCGTCGGTGCCGAACGGCGGGAAGACGTCGTGCAGAATGCCCGCATAGGTGTTGACGCGGGTCGCATAGCCGAGGTACTGGTTCTGCATCCCCCAGATGCCCTCGTTGCGCTGGCCAGTGAACAAGATGATGAACCACTGGACCAACGCGAGCAAGCCGACGAAGTAGCTCCAGAGTCCTGCGACGATCACGTGCGGAATGACCATGATCATCCGGAAGAAGACCGTGAGCCGGTTTCTTTCCTCGGTGTACTCGACGTCAAATGAGACTGTTTCATTCATTGTTTTCAAACCTCCTGTTGAGTGAGCCACGGCGACACGCCTGCCCACCCGTGACGATAGTCACTCTGGACACTCAACTGCGGCTCTTCAGCAGTTACACGGCAGCGCGGCACACTTCGGACAGCCGGCAGCGAACCGCTCGATTGCAGCAGTCAGGTCGACTCCCTGCTGATTCGCCAACGTCGCAACCCACGCGATCACATCACTGAACTCGTGGATCTGCTGCTCGTGAGTTCCCTTGCGGACCGCCTGCGCCAGCTCACCGACCTCTTCGGCCAACCAAGCGACCGTGGCAGACACCCCGCGTTCACGATCACGGTCGCCGTAGGTGCGCTCGATGACGTCTTGCAGTTCGGCGAGGTCCATGTGGCGGCACCGTACTTCGTCGATCAACCGTGAGAACTGCGGAGATCGACGGCGAGTGCCGGCAGTTGATCGAGCCATCTGGAAGCGAAGACCTCGCGCACGGTCCACCCAAGGCGGCTGAGTTCAAGGTGCCGGTCGATGTGTTCGTCCAGTCCGTCAGGATGCACGCCGCACACCAGCCCGAGCGCTGCGTCGCCGCGACCCACCACCGCGTCGATCTCGTGGCGGCCAACCAGGTACCCGGTTTGCACCGTCACACCCGCCGCGCAGAGTTCGGCGACGACTCGCCGTGGCCAGATCGCCGACCGCGCTGCCCAATCCGTTGTCGAGGAGGCTTGGCGACCGGCAAGGTCGCCGTGGCGGATGTACTCCGCCAGCAGCCGTGCTGGGTGCTCCCGAGCGCTCGTGACGACGATGACCGACCGGCGCGCCCGCGTCACCATCACGTTGAACAACGCCGGATCGTCGACAAACGACCTGCTTCCCGCCGCCGCCTCGTCATCGAGACACATCGACATGTACATCACCTCGCGTTGGCAGCCCTGGAAACCGTGCACCGTGCCAACCCGGAGGTTGAGTCGATCGATCTCCGCCAAGTCGAAGGCATCCCGAAGCGCTGCTTCCATCGCATCCGCCTGCGCTCTGAACGGCGTGATCACACCGACGGAATCGCGGCCCTCCTCGAGATCGTGGCGTAACAGCTCGACGACGGTCTCGATCTCGTCATCATTCACCCCCGCTGCCGAACGCGTTCCGTCCACCTCGACGACCTCGATGCAGTCCTCGCGTTCGTTGTTCGGGTGGCGCGTCGCTACACCGAGACGCCCGTCGTAGAACCGTTGCGCCGAGAAGTCGATCAGATGTGGAGCGCTCCGATAGTGCTCGTCGAGCAGCAATGGCGGTTGCACGCTGGCTGCCGCATCGAAGAGCGATCGTCGCTGAACGTCGAGCTGGGCCGCAACCTCTTGACCGCTCAGCCCGTGCGCGGCAATCGCCGCAGCAATTCGATCACCCGACACGAACGAGACGTGACGCAGCTGGCGCGGATCGCCGACGACGAGCGCGGACTTCGCACGCAACAATGCCGGCGCAGCGCTGACCTGGTCGATGTGTGACGCCTCGTCGATGATCACCAGGTCGAACATCCCCGCCTGCATCGGCAACAGGTCATCGACGTCGCGAAGCGTGGACACCCAGAGCGGCAGTGGCTCGAGCAACTCAGCAGCGTCGACTTCGGCAAGCAGGTCGCGGCGCCGCTGTCGTCCTGATCGCAGCGCGGCCGCAACCGCCGCAACCGCCCGTTGCGACGAGCGATCAGCACGGTCGCGCTGCTGAGTCGCCGCTTCGAGCAGTGCCCCACTGGCGTGACGCAAGCTATCGGTTGCGTCGAGGAGCGATGCCCACAACGGTGAGAGGTCGAGCCCGCCCGACATCTCCAGATCAGCATGACGACGCTGTGCCTCCGCCAGTCGCACATGACGGGCGAGCGTGGCCAGCGATTCGGTCTCGCTCGCCCGGCACACGGTACGAAGCCGGGCGAGGGCACGTCGCGCCCGACGACGTCGCCACCACGAGCTCCCTGGGTCCTCGAAGTCCATGGCCGACCGTGCCAGCTCGTGCGCAGCGCTGAGGTCAGCGCCAGACTCGAACAGGCCGGGCGCCTCAGCCCGGCTCAACATGACCTCAGCCGGGTCGAGAGCCGCGGCGGCCTCGGTCGCGAGCAGCACCTCGATGGCCCGCCGACGCCGAGCAACGTCATCTCGCACGCGTTCGTACGCGTCGGTCCGCCGATTCAGGAAGTCGGCCTCGCGAAACGTGCTGGCCCGTTCGGTCAATTGGCTCGCAACTTCGAAGCGGTGCGTCGATGCTCCGAAGACGACGGGGTCGGGACCTGGCGTCTGCTCCATCAGCGTGGTCAACGCGGTCACCGATGCATTGGTCGGAGCCACGACGAGCACGTTTCGCCCACGACGAACCTGATCGAACGCCACTGCGGCAACGGTCTGCGTCTTGCCAGTGCCTGGCGGTCCGGACAAGACCGTCAGACGTTGTCGCCCCACCGCTGCCACCGCTCCGCGCTGCGCCGCGTTCAGCTCGAACGGACTCTCGCCGGGCGGCGGAGAACCATCGGCTGAAGGCACCGCCGACTCGTCGGCGTAGAGCGCGGCAAGCGCCGTGTCGTTGACGTTCTGAGCCGCCCATGACTGCAGTGTCGAGGCCGTCGTCACCGAGCGTTGAAGTTCGCGAGGGGCGACATAGAGCGCGACACCGGCAACGACGAGGAGCTGGTCGCTCCGGCGCAGCGCGGCCGGTGACCGGTCGGCCGCCACCACCGCCCGAGTGGGGCAACCTGCCGCAGCCGCCGCTTCGGCCGCCCACGTTCTGAGCGCCACGCCGTGTTCGTCGTCCAACGATGCGTGCGCCTCTGCGACCTCCGCCCACGCGGGATCCACGTCGACGTATACGCCGAGATCCCGTCGCAGCTCCTCGTTCTCGACAAGGTCAGTGAGCTCAGGCTCGCCGGTGGCGACGACATCGATCATGGTGTTGTCGACACCGAACATCTTCACGATTCGTCCACCGATGCGGTCGCGCATCGACCGCTTCACGGGGAGCGAGACGAGCGGCGTCATGATCTGTCCGCGTTGCGGGTGGTCTCCGACCAGCCACAGCCACCCCACGCGGAGCACGTCGTCGTCATCGTCAGCGCTGCGGAGTCGTGCCGTCTTCATGATGCGCTGGGTGGTGTCGTCGGTGGCGATGGGGTCGACGAAATCAGCGTCTTCGCTGACAGGCCGAATTCCCGACTTGCCGACGAGCAGGTTCGTGTAGCTCAGCGGCAGCCACTGCATCAGATCGGTGTCGACCGACGTGATCGACGGACCTCGATCCGTGCCGGCGAGATCGGCCAACACCTCGACGATGCGCGAGGCGTCGACGCTCATCTACGGGTCTCCGGCACGGCACCGAGGCTAGTTGTCCGTCGCAACGGCAGTCGGGCCACGAAACGGCCCGAGAGCTCGACTCGCCTCGCGAGGCTGTCGAGAGCGCCCGCTCTGCGCTCACTCGTGCCGAGACGCGAAGAAGCCCCGGCCAGAATCTTGCTCTGACCAGGGCTTCGTGGTCGGGGTGGGGAGATTTGAACTCCCGGCCTCCACGTCCCGAACGTGGCGCGCTACCAAGCTGCGCTACACCCCGTAGCGGCTTCTCATTTTCGTGGGCAACGCTACCCGGCGTTGACGGTTTCTTCCTCGGTCGAATCCGAGGCTTCTTCATCGACGGCAACAGGCGCCGGAACGCCCTCGGTGTAGGTACCACCGTCGTCGATCGCTGCGACCGCTCGCTTCAGGCGCAGCGAGTCGAGCGGCTTGATGAGCCAACCCTGAGCACCACTACGACGAGCGAGGTGAAGATCAGCATGCCGATCGAGCAGCATCAACACAGGAACATGCGGCAGGAGACCAGACGACTCGTCGAGGCGCAGCGCCATCGTGACCGCCATGCCGCCCATCGAACCGATCTGCATGTCGAGGATTGCCAGGTCGGGAGCGTTCTTTTCGACCTCGTCGGCCACGACCCGGCCCTCGCTGCAAACGGTGAAGTTCACACCGTCCGCTCCGAGTGCTGCGGTGATGTCGTTGACGACCCAGCTGGCGTCTGTCGCGATGAGGATCTCCACGGGTTCAGACGCTACCCGGTCGTTCCGCCAGTCCCGGAATCAAACCGACAGTTACGCCGGGTCGAAGAGGTGGCCGGCGATGGTCTGCAGACCAGCGAGGTCATGCACGTCGCGGTCGAGCAGCGGCAGCGTGGCCACCACGTCGCCGCCGACCACCTCGGCGAGCGGCGAAATGACCTCGCGCTCACGCTCCCGCAGCGTTCGCAGTTCAGCAACGTTGGTCCACAATGCGACGAGATCATCGTTGCCGGCAGCGGCGGTCGCCGCGGCTGTTGCGTCTGCGGCGGAACCATCGCCGAAGGCTGGCTGCGTGCGGTTGACGATCGCAGCCCCGACTCCCACACCCTGGTCAACGAGTTGTTCGGCGAACCAGACGGCCTCGCCGATCGTGTCGTGACGCGGCGACGCCACGACAACGAATGACGTCTCGGGTGCTCTGATCAGCGCAACGACCTCATCGGCCCGGTCGCGAAATCCCGATTCCATGCCGGAGAATGCCTGGAAGAACGCCACCGCGTCAGCGAGAACGTCGGAACCGACCACCCGGCCAATCGCCTTCAGGATCGGCTGCGCGGCCGAACCGAGCACCTTGAGGCCGCTCTTGGTCGGCAGCATCAAGAGCTTGAACGCTCGATGATCGAGGAACCGCGCCAACACGCCCGGGGCCTCGAGGAAGTCGAGTGCGTTGCGGCTGGGCGGCGTGTCGACGATGACGAGGTCGAATCGGCCGTCGCCGTGCAGCGCGTGCAGTGTCTCGGCGGCCATGTATTCCTGTGTGCCGCTCATCGCGCCGGCCATGTTGCGGTACAACGGATTGGTGAGGATCCGGTCGACCTGATCGGGGTCACCCGCGTGTCGCCGCACCAGGCCGTCGAACGTCGCAGCCGTGTCGAGCATCATCGCCCAGAGTTCCCCGCCGGTTTCCCCTGCAGCTGCGAGTTCGATGTGTTGCGGCTCGGCCGCCAGCCCGTCGTCAAGGCCCAAGGCATCGGCCAACCGACGAGCCGGATCGATGGTGACCACCACGACCTTGCGTCCGTGAGATGCCGCTTCGAGGCCGAGCACGGCCGCTGTCGTCGTCTTGCCGACTCCCCCCGAGCCGCAACAGACGATCACGTTCGACGCGTCGATGAGTCGCTGGATGTCAGCCATCAGCCGCCCCCGACATCGTGTGCGGCGTCGAGTTCGAGCAGGTGATCGGCCAGCCGGTCGATGTCCTGAGCATCCAGGCCAGCGACCATCTGAGCAGGCAGAGCGATCTGCTCGAGCGGCAGCTCGGTCGACAAGCGCTGGATCTCGGCGTCTTCCATCGCTCGCCGCGATCGACGGAAGGCCGCAGCGGCGGCAACGACTGCGGCGTCAGCAGCATCGAGAGCTCGCCGGGCTGCTGCGGCCTTTTTGATCGAAGGCAGGGGCACCCCGGTGTCGACTCCGTTGATCACGATCGGTCCGAGCTGTATCCCGACGTCGTCTTCCAGCGCGAACGCTGTCTCGACGACCTCGTTCACCGGCGTCGTCTCGGGAAGCGTGACCAGCACGACCTGACAGCGCTCGACATCGGTCAACAGTTCGATCACTTCGTCGGACTGCGTTCGCACCGGCCCACTGCGCACCGCATTCGCCAAGCCCGTGGCCGAGGTGAGGAACGTGATCGCGTGGCCGGCGGCCGGGCCGTCGACGACGATCAGGTCGTAGTCATGGGATCGCTCGAACGATTTGACCTTGCCGAGAACGACCACGTCGTCGATCCCCGGTGCTGCAGTTCCCACCATGTCGATCACGCCGGTCTTGTTCAACCGCTTCGCGATTCGAGCGAAACCGTGCTCACGGAGGTATTCATCCAGCGCATCTGCGGCCGAGATGTGCACCACATCGATCGATCCGGCACCGATCTCGGACTCGCCATCGAGCAGTTGGTCGAGCGTTGGCTTGCCATCGAGTTCGATGACGAGGACACGTCGTCCGTCACGGCTTGCCGCGCGGGCGATCACAGCCGTTACCGTGGTCTTTCCGACACCCCCCTTGCCCGCAACAATGACAACATTTGTCGCGGTCAACGACTGCAGCGGACTCTCGTGTTCCGGAGGCACCTTTGCGCAGACTAGCGATCGCATTGCTCACAACGGCCGCTGGCCTTTCATTGTTCGCCGGTGGCGCCAGCGCTCAGGACGCGCCGGACGACGGCGACGATCTCACGACCGACACGGTGGTCACCCCGGGCGGCGGCACCATCGACCCCGTCGACGTGCTGCAGGTCAGTGGATTCATCGACGACATCCTCGTTTCGGAGATTGGCGACGCCATCGAGCGCGCCGAGTCCAGTGGATCCCAAGCCCTGATCCTCCAGGTCAACAGCAACGGCACCGTGGTCGATGACGATGTCGTCGAAGCCCTGCTCGACGACATCGCGAACGCCCCGATCCCCATCGG
>JAJCXU010000165.1 GCA_029263275.1 Ilumatobacter sp. | reverse complement strand
CTTCCTCGGTGAACCCGAGCCGCTTCCAGTTGTTGCGATAGTTCGGCAGCGCGGCATACCGATCGATCTGCTTGTTCGCGGCGGAGCGCGCAGCGTCGGCGTCAGTGGTGAGGATGACCTTCTGCTCGACACACAGCAGCGCATCGGGCCCTATGGTCTCGCGTGCCATGACCGTGTGCTCGGGCGTGGTCCAGTACGGGTGGGCGCCATCCGCCGCGCTGGCTGACAGTTCAAGCATCTTCGGGCCAAGGGCGGCGAGCAGCACGAGAGGTTCATGTTCGGGGGCGATGCCCATGTATGGCTGCGTCTCCATCGCGGCGAGGTACTCGCGCATCTGAGTCAGCGGTTTGGAGTAGTCGAGACCGCGAAGGCCAGCGACCAACGGTCCGTGGCTGACGCCGAGGCCGAGTACGAACCGGCCGGCGGTCTGCTCGGCGAGGGTGTTGGCGACCTGCTTCATCGGGCCGGGGTGGCGGTGAAAGATGTTGGCGATTCCGGTGGCGAACTGCAGCGTCTCGGTCTGCGAGCCGAGCCAGGCAATGTGGGCGAAGGGGTCGCGGCCGACCGTGTCAGGCATCCACATCGTGGAGTAGCCGAGCGACTCGATTCGGCCTGCGGCCTCGGCAGCTTGTCCACTGGTCATCGCATCGGTGAAGTACCAGACGCCGGTGGTGGACAGACGGTCACGTGCGTTGCCGGTGGTGGTCATGGCGGTGACCATAGAGAACGGCGTGTGGGACACTGAAGCTGTGCAAGTGGCGCTGGTCCTCTTCCCGGGGGTATCGATCAACGAGTGTGAAGCATTCACGCTGGCCTTTCGACAGCTCGGTGCATCGGGTCTGGGCGATTGCGTGCTCGTTGGCGTCGGCGCCGAGCGTGGTGAGGTCGTCGGGGTCGGCGGCCGACGCCAGGTCGATGCGACCTTCGATGAGACGTCCACACCCGATGTGGTGCTCGTGCCGGGCGGCCTCGGCGTCGATCGGACCGCACACGACGAACGTTTGCTGTCCTGGCTTCGTTCGGTCGAGCCGACGAGCCAGTGGATCGCGGCCAGCTCGACGGGCACGGTGGTCGTTGCCGCCGCCGGGCTGCTCGGCGACCATCCCGCAGCGACGCACTGGTTGGCGGGGGAGAAGTTGGCCGAGTTCGGGAGCGAGCCATCGGCAGAGCGAATCGTCGAGGTTGGTCACGTGCTGACCTGTCACGGCCACATCTCAGCAATGGACGTCGCGTTGCTGATGATCCTGCGACTGTTCAACAGGGCAACGGCGGCACAGGTGCGACACGACCTGCTCGTGGCGCAGCAGCAGGCGGCGCGACGCACACCGACGTGGCCGGAACGTCTGCGTCGTTGGTGGATCGGCCGCAGTGGCACGAGCGGCACCGTGCGACCGGCAAACAGCGAACTGGTCAGCTCCGATTGGGTCGAGATGGAGCTCGAACCCGAGCCGTCAACGCCCGCGGCTGGCCGGTCGCCCTGGGATCGACCGAGCTGATGTCGAGCGAGCCATCGAAGCAGCTGCTGCGCCGAACATCAGCGACGCATCCAGTCGCCTGATTCGATGAGCGTGAGTTCGAGGCCAGCGCCGTATTCGTAGGCCCACGCTCTGGTCCCGCTGCCGGTGGTGATCTGGACGCGGCGGTATCCGCCGTGCACGACGCCTTCGACCTCATCGAGAAGTTGGAGGCAGCGTTGTCGTGACGCCGCGAGCAACTCGTACGTGCGTCCGAGGATGGTGCCGGAGTTGTCGAACTTGGCTGCGGGATAGTCGAGACCGGTGTCGAACACGGAACCAGCAGCAGAGTCGTCGAAGCCGTCGCCCTCGACGAACGGGGCGAGGTGATGCCATCGCACGTCTCCGGGGCGAAGTGTCCCGTACACAAAAAGGTGGGTGATGGTTGCCGGGGTGTTCGCCACGTTTGAGACAATGGCACATGACTCCAGCGGACGAGGCTCGTGCGTCGGGGAGTCGGGCAGGTTCGTGGTCGCCATCAACTGCCCTCGCCGCGGCCAAGCCGGCGGTGTTCTGGACCGACCGCGCAGACCGCCCGGTCGAGACCGACCCACTCCGAGGGGAGTGCGCCGCAGATCTGGTGATCGTTGGTGGAGGCTTCACCGGACTCTGGGCGGCAGTGCAGGCACTGGAGGAGCAACCAGGGCGTCGCGTCGTCGTGCTCGAGTCGGGAGCAATCGGCACCGGGGCCAGCTCGCGCAATGGGGGCATGCTCGATGAGTCGATTGCGCACGGCGCGGAGAACGCACACTCGCACTGGCCCGACGAAGCCGCAACGCTGATCCGGCTGGGCCAAGAGAACTTCTACCAACTTCGCCAGACCCTGATCGACCACGAGATTGACTGCGACTACCGCCCCGCTTCGTGGCTCGACGTCGCCACCGAACCCTGGCAGCTCGATGCGTTGGAGGAGGGCCTCCCGATACTGCGTGCCAGCGGCGACATCGTCGAGATGCTCGATGCCGGGCAGACGTCCACCCACATTCGGTCGGCAACGTTCATCGGAGCGTTGCTGTCTCGTGACTACGGCGCCATCGTCGACCCGGCGGAGTTGGTATGGGGCCTCCAACGATTGGTTGTGGAAATGGGTGGCGTGATCCACGAACACAGCAAGGCGGTGAGCTTCGACGACGTCGATGCACAGATGGTGGTGAGGACGTCGGGCGGCGCCGTGCGTGCAGACCGAGTGGTGGTCGCGACCAACGCCTACCCGGGGCCCGAACGGTCGATGCGCCGACACGTGATCCCCGTCTATGACCACGTGTTGATGACCGAGCCACTCACCGAGGCCCAATGGGCCGCCGTCGGGTGGGACGGTTGGGAGGGCATCGACGACGCCGCCAACCAGTTCCACTACTTCCGCCGGACTGCCGACGGCCGGATCTTGTGGGGTGGCTATGACGCCTCGTATCACTTCAACAGCAGTGTCGATGTTCGACACGAGCAGAGCGATGCCGTGCACGGCCTGCTCGCAGCGCAGTTCTTCACGACCTTCCCGCAGCTCGAAGGCCTCGACTTCAGCCACCGCTGGGGTGGGCCGATCGGCACGACGTCGCGATTCACCTGTGCGTGGGGCACGAAGTACGACGGCCGTCTCGCGTGGGTGGGCGGCTATACCGGGCTGGGTGTGGCAGCGAGCCGGTTCGGCGCGCGAGTCGCCCTCGACCTCGTTGACGGCAAGCAGACCGAACGAACCGAGTTGGCCATGGTGAGGACGAAGCCATTCCCCTTCCCACCCGAGCCGTTTCGCTCGGCAGTAGTAGCGCTCACCAGGAAGTCGATCCAGCGTGCTGACGCCAATCAGGGCAAGGAGAACGCCTGGCTCCGGCTGCTCGGACGATTCGGCATCGGGTTCGACAGCTGACGGCTCAGGCCGCGGTCAGCCCTTTGCGGCGATGAACGCGTCGCTGTAGTTGATTTCGAAATCGCCGGTGTCGGTGATCAGCTCGAGGCTGTCGTCTCCGCCGACCACCACATCGGGGTCGTTGATGAAGTCGAGCAGTTCCTCGTCAAGCCCAGGCTTCGCGGCCTCATTTGGTGTCGCGTAGTAGTTCCAGTTGGTCAAGGCTGCGCCGTTGTCGGCGTCAAGCAGCCAGTTGATGAACGTGTGCGCCGTGCACGGGTGTGGGGCGTCGAACGGGATAGCCATCGTGTCGATCCAACGTGCGCCGCCCTCCTTCGGGACGAAGTAGACGTAGGTGCTGGGATCGTCGGCCTCGAGGAACTGGACGAACATGTCGCCTGAGTAACCGTGGCCGATCACGGTCTCGCCGCCGATGAGGAGTTCGTCTGCTTGGTCGGAGTCGAATGCGGCCAAGTTGTCGCGAGCCGACGACACGAGATCCTGCGCTTCCTTGAGCTCGTCATCGCTGGTCGTGTTGAGCGAGTAGCCGAGGTACTTGAGCGCCGCACCGAGTGTTTCGCGCGGGTCGTTGAGCAACGAGATCTGACCGCTGAACTGGCCGGCGATCTCCGGGTCGAAGATCAGGCTCCAAGAACGATCGAAGTCGGTGCCGACGACGCTGGTGTCGACGGCGATACCTGTCGTGCCGACTTGGTACGGCACCGAGTAGTCGCCGTCGGGGTCGTAGTCGAGATTGGTGAACTCGTCGGACAGGTTGACGAGGTTGGGCAGCGCGTCCTTGTTGAGCTTCGAGAGGCTGCCGCTTGCCGCCATGATGCCGACCATGTAGTCCGACGGGATGATCACGTCGAAGCCCGAGTTGCCCGCAGCCACGATTGGTTGCATCGCCTCGTTCGAGTCGTAGACGTCCATCGTGGCGCTGATGCCGAATTCGCTGGCGAAGCGGTCGAGGTCCTCCGGATCGATGTACTCGGCCCAGTTGTACAT
>JAJCXU010000164.1 GCA_029263275.1 Ilumatobacter sp. | reverse complement strand
CCTGCGGCTGGGTACTGCTCTGGCGGCTTCGACCGCTTCCCGACCTTGCCGCGGTCTCACCTGGAGGGCTCGTCGAGCGACCTGCGGTCGCAGTGATCGTCCCGGCCCGCAACGAGGAGGACGCACTCCCCCATCTGTTGTCACGCCTCGTGCCGCAGATCGGGCCGCGAGACGAAGTCATCGTGGTCGACGACCATTCCGACGACGCCACGGCGGCCACGGCGGCCCGGCATGGCGCCCGGGTGGTCACTCCGCCTCCGTTGCCAGCGGGTTGGCTCGGCAAGCCGCATGCGTGTGCGTTCGGCGCCGCCGAGTCGAGCGCTCCGGTGCTGTTGTTCCTCGATGCCGACGTTCGACCCGCGCCCGATGTTGTGGCTCGCATGGCGCAAGCGATCGCGGCGCGTCCAGACGCGGTGACCTCGGTGCAGCCATGGCACGCGACAGAGGGTTGGACCGAGCAGGCCAGCGTGTTGTGCAACGTGACCGCACTGATGGGTAGCGGCGCGTTCACGATTGCGGGACACACCACCAGCGCGACGGTGGCGTTCGGCCCCGTGCTCGGCATCGATCGGGCGACCTACGAACGAGTCGGCGGCCATGGCCACCCGTCGGTGCGCGCGATGCACACAGAAGACATCGGTCTCGCCCGAGCCGTCGGTCAAACCGAGCTCTACTCGGGGCGTCCGGACACGTCGTTCCGGATGTATCCCGAAGGCCTCGGACAGACCGTCCGCGGGTGGACACGGAGCATCGCGACGGGTGCCCGATTCACCCCCTGGTGGATTGCCTTGGCGACCTTGGCCTGGGTCTGGTCGCTCGCCGGGGGCTGGATCGCGATGCCGATCGTGTACCCACTCAGCGCGCTCCAGGTGTGGGTGCTGGGGCGTCGCACTGCTTCGGTTCACCCACTCACCGCACTCCTCTATCCAGTCGCGGTGCTCGCCTTCCTCGTCATCTTCTTGCGCAGCCTCGTGGCGCTGGTCCTGGGTCGACGCGTCGAGTGGAAAGGCCGTCGCGTCGAGGCTCGATGACCCCGTTCCGCCTCGCCGCTGCCGGCCCGGTGACCCTCGTCAGGTGGAGCCCAGAAGCTCACTCACCCTGATTGAATGAAGGCATGAAGGGCGCCACCAGTCCTGTCCGTCGATTCGCTTTCGCGGTGCTCGCTGTCACCAGCGCGGTCGGCGCGGGTTCCGCAGTGCTCGCGCACGACGAGATCGAGTCATCGGTTCCTGAGCATCAGTCGCAATTCGACGACCCGATCAGCGAAGTCACCATCAACTTCGGCCAACCGGTCGACGGGGTGGAACTGGCGTTGGTTGGCCCCGACGACGGCGACCTGCCCGGCGAAGTCATCGTGCTGTCCGAGACCGAAGCCAAGCTCGTCTTCGAACCGCTGCAGGTGAAGGGCGAGTACATCGTGCGTTTCCTCGCGGAAGAGGACGGCCACCTCGTGGGCGGTGCGATCTCATTCGTGTACGGCGAACGCTCTGGCGGGGGCATCGGCGCGCTGACCTGGGTGCTGTTCGGTCTGGGTGCTGCGCTGATCCTGGCGATCGGAGCGTTCTTCAGCCTGCGCCAGAGCCAGGCGCATGCCACCGAACACGCCGACGATCAGTGACTCGACGCAATCGCCCGATCAGCCGCTGACCGCCAGCCTACCGACTCAAACGAGATCGATCAGGATCTTGCCGACGTTGGCGTTCGACTCCATGTAGGTGTGCGCCTCGGGCAACTCCTCGAACGGGTACCGCGAGTCGATCACTGGGCGCAGGGCACCGGACTCAAACAGTGGCAGCATCTCGTCGATGAATCGCTGCATCAACGCGATCTTGCGTTCGAGCGGCCGGGAGCGCAACGTCGTGCCAATCCACGTGACCCGCTTCATCAGCAGCAGTCCCATGTTGACCGGCGCCGATCCCCCACCCATCAGCCCCACTTGCACGATCGTGCCATCGACACGGACGGCCTTCAGGTTGCGGTCTGCTTCCTCGCCTCCGACGACGTCGAGAATCGTGTCGACGCCATCGGGCACCGCCGCCCGCAGATCGCCGAGCCAGTCGGACGGGCTGCGCTCGATGACGAGGTCCGCACCGAGTTCGCGGCAGGCATCGGCCTTGCCAGCTGAGCAGGTGACAGCGATGCGTGCGCCGATCGCCTTGGCGATCTGGATTCCCGCGGTCCCGACGCCCGACGCCCCCGCGTGGATCAGCCCCCATCGTCCTGACGTCAACCCACCCTGCACGACCAATGCATCCCATGCGGTGAGGAAGACTTCGGCGATCGCAGCGGCATCAGCCAGATCGACGTTGGAGGGAACGGGCAGCGCCTGCCGACTGTGCGTGACGACCTTTTCGGCGTAACACCCGCCCGATTCGATACCCATGACACGGTCTCCGAGCTGCCAGTTGGTGACGTCTCGACCAACGGCAGCCACCGTGCCGGCGAACTCCAGTCCGGGGATCTCGATGGCGGGATTGCGCGGATCGTTGTACATCCCCATCCGCTGCAACGTGTCGGCACGATTGAGCGCCGAGTGGGCCACATCGACGACGATCTCGTCAGGCCCGGCAATCGGATCCGGCACGTCCTCGATCTGCAAGACCTCAGGGCCACCATGTTCTCTCAAGACGATTGCGCGCATGAGCGGAACCTATCCCGCGCACTCGGCGTCAGCCGATCTCGGCCCAGACGCGCCGTGGCCCCGGGTCGGAACCCCAGCCAACCAGGGCGACGGGCCGGCGAACCCCAATTAGCCAACCGGTGGGGGTCCCGTGACGGGCGCCCCAGATCAAAACG
>JAJCXU010000163.1 GCA_029263275.1 Ilumatobacter sp. | reverse complement strand
GAGGCGTTCGGCAGTCTCGGCAAGGCTGCATCTGACAACTACCACGACTTCAACAGCGTGCTGGCGACGGCTACCGGCTACCGGCGTCCACCACTGCAGAACTTTTTCCTCGAACGATATGCGCGGAGCTACCTCGACCAGTGGGCGGCGTTCGTCGACTACGTGCGCGGTGACGGCCCGAGCCCGGCGTCGGGCGCGGACGGCCGCGCTCCGCTCGTCATTGCCCAGGCCGCCCTGCGTTCATTGAGCGAGAACCGACCGGTTCGCATCGCCGACATCGACACCTGAATGGAGACCTTGAGATGACCGAACCGCTGTCGCACTCCGGCCAGCCTCTCCGCCACGCGCGGCCGATTGGCCCGATGCGCGAGACCGACCTGGCACACCATCGTCCACGCAACCCCGAGGGCTCCGTCCGGGTCGACATCACACCGGAGAACGCGGGCTGGGACTTCTTGAGCTTCGCCGTCATCGAACTGGAGGCCGGAGCGACGCATGCATCCACGCGCCCGGGACAAGAGACAGCCATCGTGCCGATCCGAGGCGCTGGCACGGTCACTGCGGGCGGACAGACCTTTGAGATCAGTCGCACCTCGGTGTTCGAGGAGATGCCGCACATCGTGTACGTGACACCCGGCGATGCGATGGAGGTCGTCGCGTCGGAGCAGGGCTTCGAGTTCTCCATCGGTTCAGCTGAGGCAGAGGGTAAGTACCCCACTCGTCTGATCGAGCCGAAGGAGATGAAGCAAGAACTTCGCGGCGGCGGTGCCGCCTACCGTCACGTCAATCACGTGCTCGCCCCGCCAATCGCTGCGGAACGATTGATCTTGTACGAGGTCTATGTGCCCCGCGGAACCTGGTCGGGTTGGGCGCCCCATTGCCATGACGGTCGCGACGGATCTCCGTACCTCGAAGAGGTCTACTACTTCCGCGTCACGCCCGACAACGGGTTCGTGATGCAGCGAAACTGGCGCGACGACGAGCAGTTCGACGAGATGTTCACCGCCCGCGATGGCGACGCTGTGCTCGTCACGAAGGGCTACCACTCCTCGGTCGCCTGCCCCAGCTCACACATGATGTTCCTCAACTATCTTGCAGGTGAGTTGTACGACGACGAGCGCACGACACCGCCGTGCTTCGACGAAGCACATCTCTGGATCCAGGACGACTGGGACCACGAGGCGTGGGACCTTCCGGTCGTTTCGAAGCCCGAGTGACCATGCAGGGGCTCACCGACGCGGCCGGTCGCTTCTCGATCTTGGCGATCGACCATCGCGACTCGCTTCGGCAGTATTTGGCGCCTGGTGATCCCGGTTCGATCGACGATGCATCGATCATCGGCTTGAAGATCGAGGTCATCGACGCACTTGCCGACCTTGCAACCGGTGTCATGCTCGAGCCCGAGTATTCGATTCCGCAAGTGCTCGACGCCGGAGTCCTGCCTGACGGCGTTGGCTTCTTGGCCGCGCTGGAAGCGCAGGGGTACCTCGACGACCCCGAAGCCGAGCCGACACGGCTCCTCGACGGTTGGTCGCCAGCTCAGGCGCAAGAATCCGGCGCGAGCGCAGCGAAGCTCTTGCTGCCGTACCGCCCCGACGGGAAGCTCGTCGACGAGCAGGAAGAATTCGCCCGTGAGATGGTCGACGAGTGCCACGCGAACGGATTGCCCATCGCGCTTGAGCCACTGTTCTATGGCATGGCAACCGCCGACCGCCGGTCTGAACTGATCGTGCAGACGGCGCAACGTTTCGCCGCGATGGGCGCTGATCTCCTCAAACTGCCATTCCCTGGCTCGAAGGCGGCCTGTGAACAGGTCAGCACATCGCTGAACGTTCCGTGGGCGATGTTGTCCGGCGGTGGATCTTTTGATGATTTCGCGGCACAGTTGGGTGTGGCCAATGCTGCCGGTTGTTCAGGATTCATGGTCGGCCGCGCGCTGTGGGGCGAAGCCGTCCGGGCTCCGGCTGCAGATCGCGGTCGGCTGCTCTGCGAACTCGTCCGGCCACGTTTTGAACGACTCGTGGAACTCAACAAGGAGGGGCGTCATGGTTGAGCCATGGTTCGAGGCAGCGTCATGTTCGCTTGACGACTTCCGTGCGATCGTCGAACAGCCGGTTGATCCCGCTGACTATCCACATGCCGCCCGGGTCGAACAGGGCGTTGTCATGTACGCCGCTGCCGATGTGCAGGGTCATGCCGACGACCGATCGCTGCAAGCCGAGATCGCCATGGCGCTCGACCGCGGTCCGGGCCTCGTCGCGTTCGCTGGTGCTGTCGACCCAGCCATCGTCGATGCAGCCACCACAGAGTTCGCGGCGATCATCGAGGACGAGCGCGGGACCCGGCGCGACGTCGGCGACCACTTCGCCCCGGCCGGAGCGAACGACCGCGCCTGGAACGCACTCGAGAAGCTCGCGCTCCGCAACCCTGACGTGTTCGTCGACTACTACTCGAACGAAATGATCGCCCTCGCATCACTGTCATGGCTCGGCCCGAACTACCAGGTGACGTCGCAGGTCAACATCGTCAACCCCGGTGGGCAAGCGCAGGAGCCGCACCGCGACTACCACCTCGGATTCATGGAAGATGCCGAGGCGGAGCAGTATCCGCCGCACATCCATCGCCTGTCGCCGCTGTTGACCCTGCAAGGCGCGGTGGCACACTGCGACATGCCGCTCGACTCCGGCCCGACGATGTACCTGCCGCACTCACAGAAGTACGAGCCTGGCTATCTGGCCTGGAGGCGAGACGACTTCAAGGAGTACTTCGCCCAGCATCACGCGCAGCTTCCGCTCGGCAAAGGCGACGCCATGTTCTTCAACCCTGCGGTCTTCCACGGTGCTGGAACCAACACGACGGCTGACGTGCATCGCATGGCCAACCTGCTCCAGGTCAGCACCGCGTTCGGTCGTGCGATGGAAGACATCGACCGGCGCGCGATGATCAGATCGATCTATCCATCGCTTCTCGCCAAGCTGGACCTGGGCGCCGATCGGGCGGGACTCGACCGAGCGGTTGCAGCGTGTGCCGAGGGCTACGCCTTCCCGGGCGACCTCGACGTCGACCAGCCGGTCGATGGACTTGCCCCACGCTCAGACGCCGCAATCGTTCGCCAGGCACTCGACGAGCGCAAGAATTCATCACAACTCGCTGAACAACTGAAGGAACCAACGCCATGAATCGCATCAACCATTGGATCGACGGCCGTGTCGTCGAATCGACATCAGGTCACTCTGCCCCCGTCTACGACCCTGCCACGGGTCGCCAGACCGGAGCGGTCGATCTTGCTTCCGTCGAAGAAGTCGACGTCGCCGTCGCGTCCGCAGCGGCCGCATTCCCGGGATGGCGCTCGACGTCGTTGTCCAGGCGTGCCGAAGTGCTGTTCCGGATGCGCGAACTGGTCGATGCGAACCGCCACGAGATCGCGTCACTGCTCACCGCTGAACACGGCAAGGTGCTGTCCGACTCGCTCGGCGAGGTCGCACGCGGGCTCGAAAACATCGAGTTCGCCTGTGGTGTCCCACAGCTCATCAAGGGCGACTATTCCGAGCAGGCTGCCACCGGCGTTGACGTGTTCTCCATTCGCCAACCCCTGGGCGTCGTTGCGGGGATCACGCCGTTCAACTTCCCAGCGATGGTTCCGATGTGGATGTTCGCCAACGCACTGGCGTGTGGCAACACCTTCGTCCTCAAGCCGAGCGAGAAGGACCCGTCGGTGGCGATGTTCATCGCCGAGCTGCTCTCGAAGGCCGGCCTACCGGATGGTTGTTTCAACATCGTCCAAGGCGACAAGGTCGCCGTGGACCGTCTGCTCGAACACGACGACGTGCAAGCGGTGAGCTTCGTTGGCTCGACGCCCATCGCGAAGTACATCTATGAGACCGGCACGAGCCATGGCAAACGTGTCCAGGCACTCGGTGGCGCGAAGAACCACATGCTGGTGCTCGCCGACGCCGACATCTCGATGGCCGCCGATGCCGCGGTGAGCGCCGCATACGGCTCGGCGGGGGAGCGATGCATGGCCATCAGCGTCGTGCTCGCGGCCGACGGCATCGCGGATGAGTTGGTGGCGGCGATCGCTGATCGCATCCCGAAGGTGAAGGTCGGCAACGGAATGGCGCCCGAGAGCGAGATGGGACCGCTGATCACCGCCGAGTCACGTGACCGTGTGGTCGGCTACATCGATGGCGCGCCGGCCGAGGGAGCCACCATGGTTGTGGATGGCCGTGAGAACGTGCCCGCTGATGGCTACTTCGTCAATCCGACCCTGCTCGACAACGTGACCACGGAGATG
>JAJCXU010000162.1 GCA_029263275.1 Ilumatobacter sp. | reverse complement strand
AGAGCTACGTGCAGGAGTTCGTCGCCAAGCTCGACCAGACGCCGGACCGTGCCATCGACGATGTCGAGTGGCATTTCATCGGCAGGCTGCAGAGAAACAAGGTGCGCCACCTCCCGGCAAGTGTCGCCGTCGTCCAGAGTGTCGACCGCGTGTCACTCGTCGAGGAGATCGCCAGGCGACGACCTGGCCAGCGGGTGATGATCCAGGTGAACCTCGGTGACGAACCCCAGAAGGGCGGGTGCAGCGTCGCTGACACTGCCGGGCTCGTCGCGACCGCCCGTGATCTGTGCCTGGTGGTCGACGGGCTGATGGGTGTCGCCGAGGCTGCGAGCGACGATGTGGTCACGAAGCAGTTCGGCGTGCTCGGCACCCTCGCCGACGATCTCGAGCTCGTCGAACGTTCGATCGGGATGACCGCCGACCTCGAGCTGGCCGTCGGTGCCGGTTCGACGATGGTCCGGGTCGGATCGGCGCTGTTCGGCCCGCGACCCGCCCGTTGACAGGTGTCCGTGGGTCGCGTCCGGTCTCAGGTACCATCAAGGAACGAGGAGGAAGCGTGTCATCGATGGTGCGACGAGCCATGCTCTATCTCGGCCTGGCTCCCGAAGAAGACTACGACGAGCGTGCTGCGCTGGAGCACAGCCTGCCCGACGGTGAGCCGATGCGAGTGGCGCGGGTTGCCGAGCCGGCCCCCGACCACACCGCGGCCTATCAGCCGCAGCGGCCGCGCGTCGTTCAGCAGCCTGCCGCCGAAGAGGCTGCCAGCCCCAGCGCGGTGCGAACGATCTCGCGTGAAGCAGCCGAGGCCTCTGGCGCACGCGTCCGCTCCGCTGTGCCGGGAGGCGCGTCGGTACGCACCATTCCCGTGACGCACGCGAAGCCCCACGTCGTGGCTCCGGCGTCGTTCAACGACGCCCAGACGGTTGCCGACCGCCTGAAGGGCGAGCAGCCGGTGATCATGAATCTCCAGAACGTCGACCGCGACCTACGCCGTCGACTCATCGACTTCGCGAGTGGATTGTCCTATGGCCTGGGTGGTCGGATGGATCGGGTTGCTGACGGTGTGTATCTGCTCAGTCCGGCCAACGTCGAGGTGTCCGACGACGAGCGACGACGCCTGCAGGAGCGCGGGCTGCATTCATGACGCCCGACGAGTGCAAGGATTCCACGAACGGTGCGCAGGGCGCGCATCAGGTCATGACCGCCCAAAATAACCACTCTCTGTGGTTTTTGGAGGTGTGATGTCGAGCATCGTCGACCTGTTGTGCCTGGCAACGCTGCTGTACATCATCGCCATGTTCGGGCGCATCATCTTGTCGTGGTTCCCGATCGCCCCCGACAGTCCGGTTTCAGCGGTCTCACGAGTGCTGTTCAGCATCACAGAACCCGTACTCGGACCCGTGCGTCAACTGTTGCCACCGTTGCGTTTGGGGTCTGGCGCACTGGATCTGTCACCCATCGTGGTGCTGTTCACGTTGCAGCTCATCGTCCGTGACATTCTCCTGAGGTGTGGCTGAACACCAGGTCTGTACCGGTACAACGGGTCATCGTCCCGACCGGAGAAATCTTGTCGCGCCCTATTCATCGCCGACTTCGGTTGCTACTCTGAGTGTCCATGGAACTCACACCGCAGCTGCTCGAGACGCAGCAGTTTCCAGAAAAGTGGCGTGGCTACGACCAGGACGCCGTCGACGAGTTCTTGGAGCGCGTCGGGGTTGGCCTGGCTGAGCTGCAAGATCGGCTCCGCACCGCCGCCGCTCGCCTCAAGGAACTCGAGGCGAATGGACCGGTCGCGCACGAGGCCCCGGCCGTCGTCGCCGCTCCCGAACCCGCTGTAGCTGGCTCAAGCGTCACCCAGAGCGACGCAACTGCGGTCGGACGCGCCCTGGTTCTCGCACAAGAGGCGGCTGACCGCGCCATTGCCGAAGCAAACGCTGAAGCTGCGGTCGTCACGAAGCGTGCCACCGCTGAAGCGGAGCGCATCACCACCACGGCCCAGCGCGAGGCCGATCGCCTCGTTCAAGAGGCAGAGGTCAAGCACGCCGCTGCGACGTCGCGTCTGTCAGACGCTGATGCCCACGTTGCGGAGTTGGCGGCCGCTGCTCTGAGCGAGGCCCGCGCCGATGCCGCGAAGCTCATCTCCGACGCCGAAGTCACCGCAGCAGGACTGACCGCAACCGCCCAGGCGGAGGCGGACCGTCTCACGAGCTCCGCGACAGAAGCAGCCCAGCGACACGCGGACGAGGTGGCATCGAGGCGCAGCGAGGAACTCGTCGACCTCGACACCCAGATCGCCGGTCGTCGCCGAGAGGCCGCCGCACTTCAGGCGGAGATCAACGACCGTCAGGGCGAGTTGCGCTCCGTTGTCGAGGGCCTCCAGTCGCTCGTCGGCCGCGTCGGCTCGCTCGCCGGCACCGGGGCGACCTCACCGGAGCCGGTCGCAGCGCCCGAGTCGGTTGAAACCGCTTCCCACGACACAGCAGACGCGCCGACCAGCACTGCGTTCGAGGCCGGCACTGCGTTCGAGACCACCGCTTCGGAGACTGTCGCTTCCGAGACCACCGCTTCGGAGACCACCGCTTCGGAGACCGCCGCATTCGAGACGACGAGCTTCGACTCAGCGACGGCCCACGACACGGGTCTCGACGACACAGATACTCGAGAAACTGCTGCTCGAGAGACCGCTTCTCCGGACACGGTCTTCGACACCGGCACCGAGAACAGCGGAGTCGTCATCGATCTCACCGCCGACGACGCCGTCAAACACTCTGCGTCTGGAGCCGTCGACGACACCTCGAACGAGGAGTCAACCGACGACGAGACCGCCATGCCGAAGTGGGCGACGGTCGATTCGCCGTTGACGCCGGGTGGACAGGGTCGCCGTGGACTGACCGTCGTGTCGAACACCGAAGGTGAGTCGAGCTCGCCGGTCGCCGTGGTGGAACTCGATGAGCTTGCCCCGAGGACGTCGGTGGCGGAGTCGGCCGATCAGGTCGAGGAGATGACCATCACCCGTGTGAGCGATGAGACGCCTTCGACGGTGGACTCGTCCCAGACGGCGGTCATCGACGACCCGTTCCTCGCCGCCCTCCGAGGCCCCGAGCGCGTCGAGTTCGACGACGAAGGCGAACCCGACGCGGAGCGCAGTTCCTTCAAGCGTCGCCGTCGTCGTCGCCTCTGACATCGAAGCAGCGTTCGACGACGAAGGCGAACCCGACGCGGAGCGCAGTTCCTTCAAGCGTCGTCGTCTCTGTCCCGGATAGGGGTCAGGGTCGGCTCAAGTGGTGATGGTCACAGGTGTGGTTCCACCGGTCGGAGCGTGATGCGGGCATGATGCCCGCTGTCTACACACGTCACCCGACCGGTGGAGTTCACAGCATGCCAGCCAAACCGTTGACCGCGTTCGAGCGTGAGGAGATCCGTTCGGGGATCGATGTCGGGTTGGGTGATGGCCAGATCGCCCGAAGGTTGGGCCGGCATCGGTGCACCGTGAATCGTGAGATCAGCCGCAACGGCGGCCGCGCAACGTATTCGGCTGTTACGGCTTGTGCTCGTTATGAGGGTCAGCGGTCGCGGCCCAAGGTCCCGAAATTGGTTGCTGACGCGGTGTTGGCGGCTCATGTCACCGCCCGGTTGGAGGCCAAGGATTCACCGACAACGATCTCGATCGAGCTCGCTCGTGGCGTGCACGGCATTGTCGGGTCGATCAGTCATGAGTGCATCTATCAGAGCGTCTATGCCGATGGTGACCGCGGCCTGGAGCCGGGTTTGCACACCGGGTTGCATCTCCGGCGGCGTCGCCGCAAGCCACGCCACCGGGCCCCGGCGGGTTCCACGCACTCGCTGGGAACGTTCGCACCGATCAGTGAACGCCCCGCCATCGCGGCTGAGCGCACCAAGGTCGGCCACCTCGAGGGTGACCTGATCATCGGCGCGTTCAACCGGTCGGCGCTGATAACGATCTTCGATCGGGCCAGCCGCTACTGCTGGATCGGGCGCCCCGACAACAAGACAGCAGACGCCACCGAAACCGCGCTCGTCACGATCCTCCACCAGCTCCCCGCCGAGCTACGCACCACGTTGACCTGGGACCAAGGATCCGAGATCGCCAACCACGCCGCCATCGCCAAAGAGTGCGGCATCAAGATCTACATCGCCGATCCCAAAACGCCGTGGCAACGCCCCACCAACGAGAACGGCAACGCTCTCGTACGCCGCTACGTCGGCAAAGGCACCGACCTCAACCTCTACACGCCAACCCAGCTACACGCGATCGCACACCGCATCAACACCATGCCCCGACGCAGCCTCAACTGGGCCACCGCCCACGACATCTACACTGCCGCTGTCGCGATGACCGATTGAGCCGACCCAGACCCCTCCGCGACGACGTTGGTGCAATAGCTGGACCGGCGAACGAGGGGTCTGACCCCTGTGGTCGGAATCGCCTGATCAACTGAGTGACCACTCTTGGAGTTATCACTCCTATGA
>JAJCXU010000161.1 GCA_029263275.1 Ilumatobacter sp. | reverse complement strand
CCACCAGGTGCAAGCAATTCTGCGCGATCACGGCGTCGGCGCCTCACGCCTCGTCCTGGAGGCACGCGAGAGCGCACTGGTCAGCGGCAACATGGATGTACAGCGAACGGTTCGTGCCCTTCGACGGATCGGTGTGCGTATCGCGGTCGACAACTTCGGAACGGGCGCCAATGCGCTCTCGGTCTTGACTGACGTGGGCGCCGACTACCTCAAGCTCGACGGTTCGCTGGCACTACCGTCCGGTTCGTCCGACGCCGACATCCGGTTGGTTCGAGCCCTCGTCCTGCTCGCCCACGCGCTCGACATGCAGGTCGTCGCCGAACGCGTCAGCGCCGCCGAGCAGCTGAAACACCTCCAGGCCGCGGGCTGCGACTTCGTGCAAGGCCATCTGCTCGGCACCCCCCGCCCGAACGAAGGACAGCACCCAGCACCGCGCTGGCCTGAAGTTTGAACGCCATGGCGGAGTTGAGCGTTCGTTTCTCAGCCGCGGCCCGACCACCAACGCCAGCTCGGTAGCCTGGCCCCGTGCCGCTCCCCCCGCCCCCTCCCGGCTCCGGGTCCTCCGGCCTGCCTCAACCCGGAGGTTCGTCAGCTTCGAATCCGTTGGGCGCACCGGCAGCGCCAGCCACGTGCTATCGACACCCGAACACCGAAACCGGCCGGCGCTGCACACGATGCGGCAAGTCAGCGTGCAATCGATGTCTCACGACCGCCGCAATCGGCAGCCACTGCCTCGACTGCGCCAAGGCTGCCCAGCCCGACTTGAAGACGCGGGCGAAGTTCTGGTCAGCAGGCCAGCCCAACCTCATCACGATGGTGCTCATCGGGATGAATGTCGCCGTGTTCATCGGCGTGCTGCTCTGGACGCGTGACAGCGACGCCCTCGCCGGCCGCTCCACCGAGGCCCACTTCGATTTCGGCCTCGCCAAGTCGATCCTCGCCGACGGGACGCTGCCGAGCACCCGCGGCGTTCCCATTCAGTTCACCGAGCCCGGCGAGTGGTATCGCCTGGTCACGTCCGGCTTCATGCACTTCGGGATCATCCACATCGCGTTGAACATGTACTTCCTCTACGTGCTCGGTCCGCTGCTCGAAACTCCGCTGGGACGAGTTCGATTCGTGATGCTCTATGTGGCATCGCTGCTCGGCGGCTCACTCGGCGTGCTGATACTCGATCAGGGCGGCCTCACCGCCGGAGCGTCGGGTGCGGTGTTCGGCTTGATGTCTGCTGCAGCCGTTGGGCTGTGGCGTCGTGGGGTCAACCCGTTCTCCACGAGTATCGGCACCACCCTGCTCCTCAACTTGTTCCTCACCTTCTTCATCGGTGGCATCTCGATCGGCGGGCACGTCGGCGGAGCGATCGCCGGCGCGTTGTGTGCCACCGTGATGCTGGCACCCGGCCACAAGCCAATGAAGGCCTGGGCCACGTATGCCACGCCCGCTGCGGTCGCGCTCATCAGCGTCGTCCTGTCGGTGTTGATCGTCAACGCCGCCTGACCACCCGCTGACTGACGTTTGTCTGGGCGCGAGGACGGGTGCCTGATCCGGTCGTACGCTGAGGGTATGTCCTTGCGCTCGACTCATATCGACCGGATGCGGAACGGCACGTTCGACACGTTGATCATCGGCGGCGGCATCAACGGTGCTGTCACCGCTGCATCGCTTGCTGGCCGCGGCGCAAATGTTGCGCTGATCGACCGTGGCGACTTTGCCAACTTCACCAGCCAGGCCTCGTCCAACCTCGTCTGGGGCGGATTCAAGTACTTGGAGAACTACGAGCTGTGGCTCGTCTTCAAGTTGTGTCGCTCGCGCAACCGACTGATGAAGGCATATCGCGACAACATCAAGCAGATCGGCTTCTACGCGGCACTCGACGAGAAGGGCCCGTACAAGCCGTGGTTCGCCGCCTTCGGTGCGCTCGGCTACTGGATCATCGGCCTGTTCGGCACCAACCGTCCACGCCTGCTGAGCCGAGACGACATCGAGACCGAAGAGCCAGCAATCAACACCGAGAACGTCGCCGGCGGCATCGACTACCACGACGGAATCCTCGTCGACAACGATGCACGGTTCGTCTTCAACTTCGTCCGCTCAGCGATCGAAGCGGGCGCGACCGCGGCCAACTACGTCGAGATGGTCTCGGCCACACGCTCAGACGACAAGTGGACCGCAACGTTGCGGTGCGTCGACACCGGTGAAGAGTTCACCACCACAGCGAGCACCATCGTCAACGCTGCCGGACCATTCGTCGATGAGACCAACCAGCAGTGGGGCCTCACGACCGAGCACCGCATCGTGTACTCGAAGGGCATCCACCTCGTCGTGCCTCGGCTCACGACAAACAACCATCACAAGGTGCTGGCGTTCTACGACGACACCGAACGACTCTTCTACGTGATTCCGATGGGTCGCCGCTCCGTCATCGGCACCACCGACACCCGAGTCGATACTCCCTACACCGAAGTCGACGACGACGACATCAACTTCCTCCTCGGTCAGATCAACGCTCGGATGGACTTGCCTGCGCCGCTCACTCGGCGCGACATCATCGCCGAACGCTGCGGTGTTCGACCCCTGGTCGTCAATGCCGGCAAGGGCGACCAGAAGGACGTCGACTGGACCAAGCTCAGCCGCAAACATGCCGTCGAAGTCGACCGCACCGAACGAGTCGTCACGATCTTCGGTGGCAAGCTCACCGACTGCCTCAACGTCGGCGAAGAAGTCGCCGACGAGATCGAATCCCTGGGCGTCCCGCTCGAGCGCGATCTCCACAACTGGTACGGCGAGCCGGCCAAGGCGACCCGCAAGGAGTTCTTCCGCCAGGCACGACTGATGCGGCTCGACGACCTCCGCGAGAAGCCCGACACCGAACCGTTGAGCGAACGACTGTGGCGCCGTTACGGCCGCCGAGCGTTCGCCATGCTCGAAGAGATCCGTCAAGACCCGCGGATGGCCGAAGACATCATGGGGTCCGCCGACTATCTTCGCGCCGAGCTGTACTCCGCTGCCGAGTCCGAGATGATCACGCGCCTCGAAGACTTCATGCGTCGCCGTTCCAAGATCGAGCTGGTCGTCCACGATGACGACATCACGACCTCGGCTGGCCTGCGCGAGGTGGCCGAGATCCTGTTCGGCGACGATGCCGACAATCGCCTCGCCGAGTACTTCGGCGGGGCCGACAAGGTCCCGGCTGCCGTTCGTAACGGGCCCCGGCCCGCCGACGTCCTCGCCTGAGCACCCATGATCTTGGGGTGGTTGCGACGGCTGTTCGACACCACACCTCCTGAGTTCGATGCGGCATGGCGACCAATTCTGGTGGCCGGATTCCAGCACTGGTCACTCCTCGACCAAGCCGAACTCGATCGCATGGAGATGCTCGTGGCGCGCTTCATGGCGACGACGGACTGGGAAGCAGCCAACAAGTTCAAGCTGACCGAACCCATCAAGGTGCTCATCGCTGCCCAAGCGTCGATGCTGTTGCTCGGACTCGACCTCGACGGCTACGACGACGTCACATCCGTCATCGTCCATCCCGCAAACGTCAGGTTGCGCGGCAACCGCCCGAGCGGGGGCGGAACCTTCTCGTCATCGCCAACGGTCATCGCTGGCCAAGCCCACTACAAAGGTCCGGTGTTGCTGTCGTGGGCTGCAGCCCGACGCGGCGCGAAGTTCCCCGAGCATGGCCAGAACGTCGTGTACCACGAGTTTGCACACCGCCTCGACATGCTCGACGGCATCACCGACGGTACGCCGCCGCTCGAGGACGCTGCCGCCCTCGCTCGATGGACCGAGGTCTGTACCGCGGCATACGACGAGGTTCGGGCGCAGGGGTCACCCGTGCTCAGGCCATACGCCGGAACGAATCCTGCCGAGTTCTTCGCCGTGGCGACCGAGGTCTTCTTCAATCAACCACACCAGCTGTGCGAACACGAACCCGCCTTGTACGCGGAGCTGCGGTCGTTCTACCGCCAGGATCCTGCCGCCCGGGTCGCCCGGCCGGACCGCTCGCAGCAACAGCACCAAGGGCAGTAGCGCCGGTCGCCGCAGGTCTGTGACGGATCCGTAACGGATTCGTGTTTTCGATCTGCCCGAGCGACGAACGTCACAAAGTTCAGGCATATTTGAAGCCGTGGGTGATGTCCTGCAAGCGTCCGTCGAACTGCCGACAGTGGTCTTCACAGGACTCCTGTGTGTCGCAGCAGGGCTGTGGTTGTTGTCGCTGATCGGGATTCTCGACATCGAAGCCGACGCCGCTGACGGCATCCTCGATGATGCCCTCGAGCCGTTCGACCTGTCCGAGGTCCCCGCCACGGTCATCCTCACCGTCTTCGCACTCGCTGGCTGGTTCGTCTCGGTGCTGGCCAGCATCTTCCTGCTCGACTCACGGTCGGGTTCGGCCTTGCTCGTCCTCGCACTCGTGGTCGGCCTGGGTTCTGCCGTCGCCGGGCTCGCCTTCACGGCATGGATCGCCCCGACACTGGGCCGCATCTTCGTCACCGCTGAAGCACCGAGCAAGCGCGACCTCATCGGTCGCATTGCCGAAGTCAGGTCGGGCACCGTCACCGCGACGGCGGGCCGCGGCGAAGCCGAGTGGCCAGATGGCACGGTCTCCACCGTCGACATCCGAGTCAACGATCACGTTGGCCTGGCCGCTGGCGAGCTGCAACGCGGCGATCAAGCGTTCATCATCGAGTGGATCGAAGCAACTGACGACTTCATCGTCGACCGCGTCCCGGCGGAACTCGCCGAGTGATTCTGCTGCAGTTCCTTGTCGCCCATCCCCGTCAACGTCACCCCGGCCAACTCGCCGGCCACTTGACCGATCTGGCCTTGCCGCCACCCGCTCACGGCCCGTTCACGCCCACTTTCTAGAGTCCTGAGTATTCGAGAGCAATCTCACCCAAAGAATGGAAGTATCCCCAACATGAGCAGTGTTCTTTCCGCAGTTGCCGTTGTCGTCGTGGTTGTCCTCGTCGTCATCGTGCTCGTCGCCCTTCTGGTTTCGCGGTTGTTCCGCAAAGTCCCCCAGGGACAGGCCCTCGTCGTGTCGAAGTGGCGATCGGTCGTGGTCACCTTCACCGGTCAGGTCGTCGTCCCGGTCATCCACAAAGCCGAGATCATGGACATCTCGGTCAAGAACATCCAGATCGAACGTCGCGGCAAGGGCAACGGATTGATCTGCAAAGACAACATCCGTGCTGACATTTCGGTCGAGTTCTTCGTCAAGGTCGACCCGACCGAGCAGGCGGTCAAGAAGGTGGCGCAGGCGATTGGTTGCGAACGTGCCTCCGACATTCAAACCCTCAACACGCTGTTCGCCGCCAAGTTCTCCGAGGCCCTGAAGACCGTCGGCAAGAAGTTTGAATTCGAGTCGCTGTACACCGACCGTGACAGCTTCCGCGACGAGATCGTCGAGATCATCGGCAAGGACCTCAACGGCTACGTGCTCGAAGACGTTGCCATCGACTACCTCGAGCAGACGCCGCTGGCCGACTTCGACCCCGACAACATCCTCGATGCCGACGGCATCCGCAAGATCACCGAACGCACGGCAGTCCAGCACATCGAAACCAACAAGGCCGAGCAGCTCGAGCGAGAAGAAACCACCCGACGCACCGTCGACGCCGACAAGGCCGTCTTCGAGATGGAACGCGATCGCGCCGAGGCCGAAGCGCGTCAGCAGCAAGAGATCCGCACGGTTGCAGCGCAGGCTGAAGCCCAGGCCGCGCAGGTCGAAGCGGTCGAGCATCAGAAGGCCGAGTCGGCTCGGATCACCGCCGACCAAGGCATCGGTGTCGCCAACGAGAACAAGGATCGTGAAGTCGCCATTGCCGGGTTGAACCGCGAGCGCGTCATCAAGGTCGAGTCCGAGAACATCGAGCGAGATCGACTGCTCGCCGAGAGCGGCCGCGAGACCGCAGTTGCCGAAGCCTCGAAGGAGAAAGTGGAGCGAGTGCGAGAACTCGCCGACGTGGCACGCGGGCGTGTCGAGGCCGAACTCGGAGTCGCCGAAAAGGAAGAGGCGATCAAGACCGTCCGCGTGGTCGAAGATGCGCAGCGTCTCGCCACGGCCGAGGTCAAGGTCGCCGAGGGCACCGCACAAGCATCGTTCGTCGGCACCGTGAAGGAAGCGGAGGCCCAGCGACAGGCTGCAAGCAGCGAGGCCGAGCGAGCCACCGTGCTCGCCCGAGCCCATGCCGAAGCCGCCCAGCAGGACGCAATGGCGGCACAACGTCGCGCTGAAGGCGCCCAAGCGGAGGCGGCCGCGAGCGGCCTCGCCGATGTGCAGGTCGAACGCGAACGCGCCGAAGCGATCAAGGCCGTTGGCATGGCCGATGTCGAGGTCAAGCGAGCAGATGCCGACGCCGTCCGCGAGATGGGCTCAGCCGAGGGCGACGCCACCAAGTCACGTCTTGCCGGCGAGGGCGAGGGTCTCGAAGCCAAGGCCGCCGGTGTTGGCGCGATGACGTCTGCCGGTCAGGAGCACGAAGAGTTCCGGCTCCGGCTCGACACCGACAAGGAGGTGGCGCTGGCCGGCGTCAATGCCAAGGCAGACGTGGCCAAGTCGGCCGCATCCGCTCTCGGTCAGGCACTCTCGAATGCTGACATGAAGATCGTTTCCGACGAAGGCATCGTCGAGCGGATCCTGTCGGCAGCGGGCCACGGCCAGGCCATTGACGGGTTCATCAACTCAGGCGATGGTGCCCGCACGATGTTGGCGCCGTATCTCAACGGCGACGCCAACTTGGTGCAAGACATCGCGGCGGGCGTAGGCGGAGTCGGCGCGGCGGGCATTCGCGACCTCACGATCGCGCAGTTCGTCGCTCGTCTGGGTGGCAGCATCGGCGACACCTCACTCGTCGACCAGCTGACTGCTGCCGTCAAGGAGAGCGGTCTCGGCGACCGCGCGGTTGGCGACGTCATCGACACCGACGCGCAGTGATGTCGGGCCAGCTGTTGCAGATGGTGCCTG
>JAJCXU010000160.1 GCA_029263275.1 Ilumatobacter sp. | reverse complement strand
CGTCATCGCCGACTGGCGCAACTACAACCAACGTGGCGTCGGCTGGATGAAGGACGACGGCGTCCACCTCGAAACGCGTGGTGGGTACGGCTTGGCCGACTACATGTCGCGCTGGATTGCTCACCTCGATGGACGTGCGTGCACCGAACCCCTCGACTCCGGTGGTGTTCCGCAGAACCCGTGCCCCAGCCCGAACACGATGACTCGCGTCCCCGACATCCTCGGGCTTTACGGAGTCTGAATCCGGGACATCACTCGTCATCGACGCCACCGAGAACGCTGGTCGCATCGCAGTGGGGGAGTGGGCCGCGGCTACTTCTCTGACGTGAGCCGGTGGCAGACTGGTAACGCATGAAGCTGCGCCCGCCACGCCCGATCGACCTGATCGATGTCTTGTCGCTCCCGACGTTCATCGGCACCATGATCTGGGAGTCCCGCGTGCTCGCCAAGCGGAATCTGGGCGACATCGACGATCTCGCCGACGCAACTGAAGCCGAGCTCTCCGACCCGTCCTTGCCGGCCGACCCGCTCGTTCCCGTCGGCTACGAGCCGCGGGACACGAAGGCCAGTCTCACGATGCTTGCCGGAAACATCGCGGTGAACCTCGCGTTCGCCGGCGCCATCGGCGGCTTGAATCGTTTCGTCTTCAACCGTCGGATAGCGAACCTGCAGGTCAGCAAGTGGTCGCTGCCGACGGCGATGTTGGCATGGGATTTCCTCTACTACTGGGACCACAGGTGGATGCACGAAGTGCGACTGCTCTGGGCCAATCACGTGACCCACCATTCGAGCGAGCGCTACAACCTGTCGACCGCCCTGCGCCAGCCGTGGTCAGGATTCCTGACGTCGTGGGTGTTCCTGCCGATGCCGTTGATCGGGCTCCCGGCGCGCCACGTTGCGAAGGCTGGCCAACTCAACCTCCTGTACCAGTACTGGATCCACACCGAGGCGATCGACCGACTGCCGAAGCCGGTTGAGGCGGTGTTCAACACGCCGTCGCATCATCGGGCGCACCACGGCGTCAACCCGCAGTACCTCGACAAGAACTACGGCGGCATCCTGATCATCTGGGACAAGCTCTTCGGAACCTTCGAACCCGAGGTGCGTCGAGTCAAGTACGGCCTCACCAAGAACATTGACACTTTCAACCCGATCCGCATCGGCTACCACGAATTCATCGACATCGCCCGCGACGTTCGCCGCACTCGCAGCTGGCGAAACAGGTTCGGATTCGTGTTCGGTCGACCCGGGTGGCAACCAGTCGATCGTTCGAACGCGACGCCGACTGCAGCAGTGGCGTAGCGCACCGGCCGCCATCGAGACGTACGATCCGTTGAGTGGGTGCGTCAGCCGAATCAGAGGTCCATCAGCTCGTCGCGGTGCTTGGTGTCGGAGTTGTCGACGATGCGGACCAACCGGTGCTGTGTGCCGACGACTTGGGGCTGACTCGAGGCGACGGCTGTTTCGACGCGACCCGGATCGTCACCGATGCCGACGGAACTTCACTCATCGATCACCTAGAGACTCACCTCGACAGATTCGCTCGTTCCGCAGCCGGGCTGGAGATCCCGTTCGACACTGACGCCTGGCGGTCGCTGGTCGCCGACGCGACCGCCGCATGGACGCAACCCGGCGAAGCCGTGCTGCGGGTCATGCTGACCAGGGGCCGCGAGGCTACTCCGGGTGCCCCCGTGACTGGTCTGCTCACGATTGCCTCCATCCACGAGTCGGCGCTCGCGGGACGGGCCGGGATCTCGGTGGCAACGCTCGATCGCGGTCATGCCGCCGACATGTTCACCGAAGTCTCGTGGCTGTTGGGAGGCATCAAGACGCTGTCGTATGCGGTCAATGTCGCAGCCGGACGCGAGGCGAAGCGTCGAGGGGTCGACGATGCCTTGTTCATCTCGTCTGACGGGTTCGCCCTCGAGGGGCCCCGTGCGGCGTTGTTGTGGCGCACCGGTGATCGTCTCGCCACGACGCCGATCGATGGCACGGGCATCCTCGCGTCGATCACTCAAGCGGTCGTGTTCGAACGGGCCGCTGCACAGGGCGTGTCAGTGTCGTACGAGCTGATCACGGTTGACGATCTGGTCCGCTCCGACGGTGCTTGGTTCCTGTCGTCGGGCAGGTTGGTTGCGCCGATCCTGCAACTCGACGACGTACAACTCGCCAGCGACCCCTCCTACACCGAGCGGGTGTGGGGTTGGGCAACCGGCACCGGCAACTCATCGCTGCCCTGACGAGCCAACGTGAGCTCGGCCGTCGTGAAGTCGGTAGCTGCTACTGTCGGAGGCACCACAGGAAAGTCCCAGGAGGGTTCACGATGCGGACACGACCCATTGGAAAATTCGGTCTTTGCGTTCTCGGTGGAGTGTTTGCCTTCGGCATGCTCGCCGGGCCGGCGGCCGCGCAAGACACTGACGACGACGCTCCGCCGGCCGACCCGGACCTGATCGCCGCGACCCTCGCGCTGTACATGAGCGAGTTCAGCAATGCCGACCTCGACGGTGACGGAGTTGCCGACTTCGCTGACACCGATGGCGACGGAGTTCCCAACATCCCAGAGGGTGAGCCGGGCGACCTCGACCTCGTTCCAGGTGATGGTCGATTCGGCACTCAGGTCACCGCTGAGATCCAGGCAGCTGCGAACGCGATCGCCGCCGAGATGGACGATGGTTCGACGTTGCTGTACGACTGCGGAGGCATGGCAGCGTCGTACGACTCCGATGGCAACATGGTCGATTGGGCACTCGGAATCGGCTCGTCCGAAGGTGGTGGCCCGAACGGCCAACTCATCGACCTCTACCCGACAGAAGACATCGGCAAGCGGGCGTTCACCAAGAGCAACCCGTTCGTTGTCAAGGACAAGGTCGTGTACTTCGGTCGGATGCCCGGTGAGGGTGATGGTGCCCGCAACCACACGTGGAACATCTCAACCGGGCCCATCTCGATCGACGAGGGCGGCGACGACAACCCGAACGGCAATAACCGAAACGCCGGTGAGGTCAGCATCAGCGAGGACGTTCCCGGCGGGTCAGCCGTCTTCCCGACTGGTGTGTTCCCGATCACCGGTGATCTCGACTCGACCAACGGGGTCGCGTGCGCAGGTTCGGGTTGGTTCAAACTCGAAACGGGATTCCCGTTGATGAACGCGGCAGGCGCCGTGGCAACGGTGATCGGAGCAGCGGCGATCTTCGGCTTGCTCTTCAATTCTCGACCAGCGATCACCTGGAAGGCGTGAGGGGAGCCACCATGACATCGACGACGATTTCTCAGACGGCCGCACAACAGGTCGTCAAGAAGCACCCAATTCGCGGAGCAATTTGGGGCCTACTCCTCGGTTTCAGTCTCGCCATCTATGCCGTGCTGTTCGCGGTGATCCCGTTCACCGATTGGCTGCCGCTCGGGCTGGTTGTCGTCGCTGGCGTGGCCATCGGCGTGGCGTGGGCATACCTCGCGCCGGCCAAGACGGCAAAGGGTGAATCGGCCCCGGTCTCCACGGAGGCTGAAGAACCTGCCGACGCAGTTCCCGTCAGCGAGGAACCGATTGCTGACGACATGG
>JAJCXU010000159.1 GCA_029263275.1 Ilumatobacter sp. | reverse complement strand
CCTGCAGACCACCGACCGGGACATCGATCTGGCCGCCGAGTGTGCGGAGTTGCTCGACAGCGGCCGGGCGCTGGAGATCGGCGCCGATCATGATCGGGTTGCGGCCCTGCGCCTTGAACCATTTGGCGAGCTTCGCCGAGTTGGTGGTCTTGCCGGAACCCTGCAAGCCGGCCATCAACACCACCGTGGGAGGCTTGGCCGCGTACGTGATGGCCAGGGTCTCGCCACCGAGCGCTCGGGTCAACTCGTCGTTGACCGCCTTGACGACCTGCTGGCCTGGGTCGAGTGCCGTGGAGCGGGTGGCGCCAATTGCGTGCTCACGGATCCGGTTGCAGACCGACCGCACAACGGTGACGTTGACGTCGGCTTCGAGCAGCGCCGTGCGGATTTCTTTCATCACCTCGTCGACGTCGGCCTCGGTGAGGCGACCCTTGCCGCGAACCTTGGTGATGATGCCTTCGAGGCGGTTGGACAGATTGTCGAACATCGCCGTCCACGTTATCGGGCTCGCCTCACCGGCCTCGGGAGCCGCCGGAACTGGCCGCCGTTCAGCGTTGGAGGAGGGCGGAGACGAATTCGTCGGGATCGAAGTCGACCAGGTCGCCGATCGTTTCGCCGATGCCGACCAGTTTGACCGGGATGCCCAATTCGGTCTCGATGGCGAACACGATGCCGCCCTTGGCCGAACCGTCGAGCTTGGTCAGCACCACGCCGGTGACATCGGTGACTTCGCCGAATTCACGGGCCTGCGTGAGACCGTTCTGGCCAGTGGTTGCGTCGATCACCAGCAGCGTCTCGGTGACCTTGCCAGCGCCCTTCTCAGCGACACGACGTACCTTCGCCAGCTCGTCCATGAGATTGCTCTTCGTGTGCAGACGGCCAGCGGTGTCAGCCATCACCAGTTCGACGTTCTTCGCCGCCGCCTTCTCGACGCCGTCGAAGATGACCGAACTCGGGTCGGCCCCTTCGGCACCACGCACGACCTCGACCTCGCTGCGTTCTGCCCACGTGGTGAGCTGCTCGGCGGCCGCTGCACGGAACGTGTCGCCTGCGGCAAGGAGCACCGTGCGGCCACCATCGACTTGCTGCTTGGTGAGCTTGCCGATCGTGGTCGTCTTGCCGACCCCGTTGACGCCCACAAACATCCAGACATTGGGCGCACCTTCGCCCAACGGCTCGAATTTCAGGGATCGGTCAGCGCCTGCGAGGCGCGACTTCATCTCGCTGTCGAGAGCGTCGAGCAGGTCGGCGGGTTCGACGATGTCTTTGTCTTTGACCCGAGTGCGCAGGCCCTCGAGCAACTCGTCAGCGATGCCCACACCGATGTCGGCGCGAAGCAGCGCCTCTTCGAGCTCGTCGAATGACTCGTCGGTGATCGCCGATCGGCCGAGCACACCGGCAATGGCACCGGCAAACGTCGAGCGGGCCTTGGCCAGACGGTCGCGCAACGTGCCAGCCGGCGCCTCCTCTTCGGCGGCCGGTTCAGCGACGAGAGTGTCACCGGGCGCCAAATCGTCGGTGGGCGGCGGCGTTGGCCGTGGGGTGCTGCGCTGCGGAGGTGCCTGCACGCGCTCGCGGCGCCGATTGACGACGACAACGCCAAGGCCGAAGGCGATGACGAGCACCGCCAGGATCAGGAAGATGATCTCGATACCCATGTGGATGTGACGTTATCGGCGGCCTGTGAGGCCCGTTGCCACCGCTGGCACCGTTGCATACCCACCCGACGATGCCAGCCAGCGCACCTGGTAGGGCTCAAGTTCGCCGATGGCGTGGTCGAGCGGTGCAAGTAGGTCGATGTCGATCCCCCGCCTGTCGATCCCGAGCCTGCCGAGGTCGATCCCCGTTGCCGTCGCACCGACATTCGCCAGCCCGAAGAAGTCGCCAAATCGTGGATGATGCCGATGCCAGCAGAACACTTGCTCGACGCCGACGTCGAGATATCGGATGGGGACACCGCCACGGAGCTGAGGACACGACCGTCGCGCATCGACGAGATGCCGAATCGCCGACCACATCCGGCCGGAAAGCCCGGCGGGATCCGAGCGTCCAGCGTCGAGCGTCACGTCAAACGCCGGCCGATGGATCCAGCGACTGTCACCCCCACATTCGGGATCATCGAGTGCTGCGAGATCGTTGCCCTGGCCGAGCTCATCGCCCATGTAGATCATCGGAATGCCACCGTGGCCGAACGCCACGCCGTACAGCATTGCCGCCCGAGCGATGGCGAGGTCGAGTGCCTCCGAGTTCGCTGCTTCGATCGCTGCGGTGGCGCCCACCAGTGCCGCCGTCATGCCGTTCGTACGCTCGTCGCCGGTCCCCTCGTTGATCGCGAACGACATACCCCTGGCGGTGGAACCGGGGAAGTCGCCGCGGTAGTACGCAGCGAGGAACGACCGATGGCCCGCACCCGACACCCCGCCCTCCCACGCGTCGTGATCGTCGATCGCCCAACCGATGTCGTCATGACAGCGGACGTACGTCAACCACGTCGTGATCGATGGCGGATCGGGCAGCCGCGAGAGGGCAATCCGTGCGAGACGAGACTCGCCGGTCGCCAACATCGACCAGGCCTGCACCATCAACTGGTTGTGGTAGGCGAGATCACACTCCCGCCGTTCCAGCTCGTGTTGACCGAGATAGCCAACAAGGTCGGCCGGCCCGACGATCGCCTCGGCGAGCAGCACGGTCGCGGGCGCACCGATCGCCAGCAGCGCCCGCAACGCTTGGGCAACAAGATGTGCCTCGGGCTGGTTCTGACAGCTGGTGCCGAGCCGTTTCCAGGTGAATGCAATCGCGTCAAGACGCAAGACATCGACGCCCAGGTTGGCGAGCGCCAACGCGACATCGCCGATCTCACACATCACATCCGGGTTCGACCAGTTGAGATCCCACTGGAACTCTCGAAAGGTGGTCCAGATCCACTTCTTGATGTCCTGGCGCCACGTGAAGTTCCCCGGCGCCATCTGCGGGAAGACCTCGGGCAGCGTCGCCTCGTAGGCCTGCGGCTCGACATTGTCGTCGAACATGTAGAAGAGATCCTGGTGGTACTTCGATCCGGCGAGTGCTTGAACCGCCCAGTCGTGATCATCGCTGGTGTGGTTGAGCACGAAGTCAACGCAGAGGTTGATGTCGGCATCATGCAACGCCTCGATCAGCGCGTCGAGG
>JAJCXU010000158.1 GCA_029263275.1 Ilumatobacter sp. | reverse complement strand
TCTTGCCAGCACCGATGCCGCCCTCGGGTCCAGCGGCGCCGTGATCGCGGTCATCCTGCTGCAGATCGTTGGGCTGTCGCTGTACGGGTTGGCCCTGGCCTCCAACGTGCTCTCTGGCTCGCGCCTTGTCGAGACGTCGTTGCTGCGGTCGCGGGGCGCCACCGCCAAACAGGTCGGTGCGCTCGCTGCTGCCGAAGCACTACTCGTGGTCGCCCCTGCAGCGGTCGCTGGGCCATTCCTCGCTCGGATGGTTGTCGAGCTCATCGAGCGGTGGGGTCCCGTCGCCTCGACCGGGCTCGACCTCGACGCGACGATCACCACTCGGGCCATCGTGGCGTCAGTGGTCGTGGCCGCGATCTCGGTGGCGGTCATCGTCTGGCCTGCAGTCCGCTCGGCCCAGGCCCTCTCGGAAGCAAAATCCGAGCGAGTCCGAGCGAGTCGACCGAACGCGCTGCAACGGTCAGGCGCCGACGTGGTGATCGCCGCGCTGGCCGTCCTCGGGCTCTGGCAGCTCACTCAATCATCGGCAGCCACCCGTGACCTCTCCGGTCGGCTCGGTGCCGACCCGATCCTGGTGCTTGCGCCCACCCTCGGGGTGATTGCGGCGTCGCTCATCACCCTGCGACTCATCAGCATGTTCGCCCGAACGACCCAGAACCTGGCAGCGGCGGGGAACAGCCTGTCGATGGCGTTGGCAGGGTGGGAGCTGGCGCGGCAGCCCGGACGTACCGCCCGAACGTCGGTGCTGGTCGTCCTCGCGGTCACCATCGGTGCGTTCGCCGCCGTCCAGGGGGAGTCGTGGGAGCAGTCGCAACGCGACCAGGCCGATGCCACCGCGTCCGCAGACCTGGTCGTGCACCCCGACCTGCGTCCCGCTGCGACCATCGAGGCCATGGTGCTGGCTGACGTGTTCGAACAGTTGGACGGTGTCGATGGCGTCGTCCCGGTCGATCGTCCAGTCGTCAAGTTGTCGAGCGAGCTCGGCAACATCGCCACGGTCGCTCTCGACGTTGAGACTGCGACCGAGGTGCTGCGGCTGCGGAGCGATGTCGGGCCCGACGCACCGATGGCTGCGCTGCACGACCCGGCCGATCTCGACCCAGCGCCTCTCGGCAACGTCGATGGCGACTTGACGATGACGCTCGACGTCGACCGATCTGGAGCCGAGGCCGACGGCGATCTGGAGTTCGCGGCGATGCTCATCGACCGGTTCGGGACCATTCACCGTGTTATCGCCCCCGGCGTTGCTGCAGTGTCGGGCACGGAGACCTTGGTCTTCCCACTCGGGCAACCGGTCGGGGAGGGGAGCGCCTCGATCGCCGGTCCGATCTCGCTGTTGCGCGTCGATGTGACTGCTCCGATCGTCAACGACATCGTGGGTGCTGAAGTCCCGAAGGAACCCGCGTCGTTCGACATCGACCTCACCGACCTGGCCGTCGGCTCCGCGCCCGTCGTTCTCGAATCGCGGTCGTGGAACGTTCCGGCGCTCCCCGTCAACAACAACACACTGGCCCGAGGCAGACTCTCTGCGCAGACCAAGGACGGTGGGCTGCGAATTCGCTTCGAGACAGGGCTGACCACGCAACGACGTGCTCGACTCCACGCCAGGGTGGCCACCAGCTTGTTCGATGCCGGCTCGACGATCGAGTCGCCCGTCGTGCCGGCGTTCGTCACGCCGGACCTCCTCGGAGCGCTGGAGTTGTCGGTCGGCGACATTGCGCTCGCGCGGGTCGGCGGTTCGTCGGTTGCGGTTCGTCTCGACGGCACGCTCCCGGTCGTGCCCTTTGCCGTCGACGAGTCGTTTGCCATGCTCGTCGACTGGTCGACGGTCAGTGCCGCGCGCTATCTCACCGCGGGCCAGTTCGATCCGCCGACCGAATACGCGTTGGCAGTCGGCGCATCCGATGCGGAGGCGGTGACGAACGCAGTGCTTGCTGAGCCGGTGGTAGCGGTCGATGTCGTCGACCGGCGTGACCTGGCCCGTCGGCTTGCCGACGACCCGTTTGCCGTTGGGCTCTTCGGCAGCCTCGGCCTCGCGTTGGCCGGCTCACTGCTCGTCGCGGTCGTCGGGCTGATCCTCGCTGCCGTCGTCGGTGCCCGCGAACGACGGACGGCCTATTCGGTCCTACGCGCGATGGGCACACCGATTCGCACGCTGCGGCGGTGGCTCCTCCTCGAGGTCGTGCCCCTCGTGGCGGTCTCCGCGCTCGCCGGCCTCATCGCGGGAGTGCTCCTTGCTCGCACCGCGCTCGACGCGTTGACCGTGACGAGTGAAGGAGTCCCGGCAATCCCGCCGCCGCGCATGATCATCCCGTGGTTCGACGTCGGTGTGGTTGTGGCGGTGGCCATTGTTGCCGGCGTGATCGTCCCGTTGCTCACGGGACGGCTGCTCGGACGGACCAATACCGCGGACGACCTGCGAATCGGGGATTCGGCATGACCGCCCGGGGGACAGCTGAGGCACGAGCGGTCGCCGTCCTGGCTGGTGTTGACCGTCGATCCGAGCGCTCCGTTGCCATCACGGTCGGGATCTTGCTGTGTGTCGTCGCGGCGCTCTTCACCGCAGCACCTCGTGCGCTCGACCGCTCAGAAGCGGAGAGCCTCGAGCGTGCAATCGCGGATGCCCCG
>JAJCXU010000157.1 GCA_029263275.1 Ilumatobacter sp. | reverse complement strand
TTCAGCGCGTTCTCGATCGGGAGGAAGCAACTGGAGTACGTGGCCTTGGCGGCGATTGCTGGTGGCAATGTGCGTGTGGGCCTCGAGGACAACCTCTATCTCGATCGCGGTCAGTTGGCGACGAACCAATCCCTCGTCGAGCGAGCGGTGACGATCCTCAGCGGTATGAACATCGAGATCAAGACTGCCGACCAAGTCCGCGAACAGATGCAGCTGACCCGCCATGCCTAGTCCAGCCCCACCACAGTCACAGCGGGGCCGGGTACAACTGTGACTCAGCTGCCGGAGCGTGGAGCCGTCGTCGGGTGTGGCGTGATCGGGGCGGCGTGGGCTGCTCGGATGCGGTTGCGTGGCGTGGACGTCGCCGTGTACGACCCGTCACCGTCTGCTCAAGAGATTCTCGACGCGGTGATGATCGACGCCGTCGCTGCGTGGGATGCGCTTGGCTTGGCGACCGACCAGGTCGGCACGCTCACGATCGTCGATTCGATTGCGGAAGCGGACTCGGGCGCGGGGCTCGTTCAAGAGTCGGTGCCCGAACGGCTCGACATCAAACACTCCACGCTTGCTGCGATCGATGCTGCAGCACCGGTCGATGCGCTCATCGCTTCATCAACGTCGGGCTACAAGCCGACCGACCTCGCGACGTCGATGGGTCATCCCGAGCGACTGGTGGTGGCCCACCCCTTCAACCCGGTGTACCTGCTGCCACTCGTCGAGATCGTCGGCGGAGATCAGACGTCGCTCGGCTCGATCGATCGAGCGATGGAGACGTATCGACTGCTCGGCATGCACCCGCTGCACGTCCGCAAGGAGATCGACGCGTTCATCGCCGACCGGCTCCTCGAAGCGGTTTGGCGCGAGGCGCTCTGGCTTGTCAACGACGGCATAGCGACGACCGAAGAGATCGATGACGCGATCCGATATGGCTTCGGCCTGCGCTGGGCTCAGATGGGCACGTTCGAGACGTATCGCATCGCTGGGGGAGAGGGCGGCATGCGCCACTTCATGGCGCAGTTCGGCCCGGCGCTCAAATGGCCGTGGACCAAGTTGATGGACACGCCTGAACTGACCGACGAACTGATCGACACCATCGCCGATCAGTCCGACGCCCAGGCTGGTGACCGGTCGATCCGTGACTTGGCACAGGAACGCGACCGCAATCTCGTCGCCATCTTGAGCGCGCTGGAAGGCGTTGGCTCAGGCGCTGGTCAGACCCTCGCCAACCTCCGCTCGCTGCAATCATCCTGACCCGGACACACTCGTTTGCGTGACGATTCTGGTTGCCATTGCCACCAAAATCGTCACGCAAACGGAGAAGATGAGGGCGTGCAAACCTTGGCGCTCCTCCAGACCGCTGCTCCCGACACGGATGGCGGAGTCCCGTGGCCGGTGGTGATCGTCGGTGGGCTGATCATCGTCGCCGGGTTGATTGCCGTGCGCGGCGACTTCGACAACTGGCGCAGGAGACGAGCCGCCCGTCGCTGATCCGTTTGCGTGACGATATTGGCGGGAATCCCAACCGAATTCGTGACGCAAACGCAGCTGCTAGATGGCTTCGGGGCCCTCTTCGCCGGTGCGGATGCGCACGACGCGGTCGACGTCGGTGACCCAGATCTTGCCGTCGCCGATCTTGCCAGTCGCGGCCGACTTGGCGATGGTGTCGACGACATCGTCGACGCGGCTCGCGTCGACGACCGTGGCCAAGCTGACCTTTGGCACGAAGTCGATCTTGTACTCGGCGCCACGATACGTCTCGGTGTGGCCGCCCTGGCGGCCGAAGCCGCGCACCTCGGACACCGTGATGCCGGTGACGTCGATGGCTTTGAGGGCGTCCTTCACATCGTCGAGCTTGAAGGGCTTGATGACGGCGGTGATGAGTTTCATATCGGTCCCGATCGTAGTGCGCTGGTCGAAGTGGTCTGGGGGCGAAAGTCAGTATCGGACGAACGTCAGCTCGTGTAGGCCGACTCGGCGTGTTGACTTTGGTCGAGGCCGCGCAACTCGGCTTCTTCGTCGATGCGCAGTCCCATCGTGCTGTCGATGATCTTGGCAAGGGCGAAGGTGACCACGAAAGAGAAGACGCCGACGACGATTGCTGCCACGAATTGGTCCTTGAGAAGTTCGAGCCCGCCGCCGTAGAAGACGCCGTCGAATTCGCCGTTGATGGCGGTGTCGGCGAAGAAGCCGAGGAGCAGGGTGCCGACGATGCCGCCGATGAGGTGCACGGCGATGACGTCGAGACTGTCGTCCCAGTTCATCTTCTCCTTGATACCGAGGGCAAGGAAGCAGAGCACGCCAGCGGCAGCGCCGATGATCAGCGGAGCCGGGCCGCCGACGAAGCCGGCGCAGGGGGTGATCGCCACGAGGCCAGCAACAGCGCCGGACGCAGCGCCGAGTGTTGTTGCGTGCCCAGCCTTGAGCTTCTCGACCAAGAGCCAGCCGAGCATGCCCGTGGCGGCGGCAAGGTGGGTGTTGACGAGCGCTTGTGCGGCGACACCGTCGGCAGCCAGCCCAGAACCAGCGTTGAAGCCGATCCAGCCGAACCACAGGATGCCGGTGCCGAGCATGGTGAGCGGCAAGTTGTGTGGCGGCATGGCCACGGTGCCATGGCCCTTGCGATTGCCGATGACGATGACGACGGCGAGTGCCGCGACGCCGGCGTTGATGTGAATCGCGGTGCCGCCGGCGAAGTCGAGGGCACCCATGTCGAGCAACCAACCGTTGAAGACCCATTTGGCGGCGGGAATGTAGACGAGCAACGACCAGAAGCCGATCAGCACCGCGTACGAGCCGAACTTCAAACGATCAGCCGTTGCGCCGGTGATGAGCGCCGGTGTGATGACGGCGAACATCATTTGGAATGCAACGAGGGCCATGCCGGGGATGTCGCCGTCGAGATTGTTGACGTCGGCCAGGAATAGAAAGTCGAAGTTGCCGATCCAGCCGTTACCGCTGTCACCGAAGACGAGCGAGAAACCGACGATGGCCCAGATCGTCGACACGAGGCCCATGGCGAAGATGTTCTGCATGAGCATGCCGAGCATGTTCTTCGAACGGACCATGCCGCCATAGAAGAACGCGAGACCTGGTGTCATGAACAGGACGAGTGCCGCCGACATCAGTACCCATGCGGTGTGGCCAGAATCGAGAGCGATCATGGCGCCCGAACGTAGGCAGCTACCGGCTCCGTTGAAAGAGCGAAACGCGATGTTCACATGGCAGTAACACGGGTCGCCGGGGCTGTGTTGCACCTGGTCCGATCGCGTCGGCGCAGCGTGCGGATCGAAAATCCGCCCCGAAGACGGCTGATTCCCCGGGCCACAGGAGCCCGGGGAATCAGCGCAGCGTTTCGCTACGTTGCGAATCGCCGATCTTCACAGCGATTCAGATCGCCGTGATCAGACGGCGTCGCCGCCTTCTTCCCCGGTACGAATCCGAATGATGCGATCGACATCGGTGACCCAGATCTTTCCGTCACCGATTTTGCCGGTGGCGGCAGACGTGGTGATAGCCTCGACGATCGAGTCGACGTCCGCATCGTCGACGACGACTTGCAGACTGACCTTCGGAACGAAGTCGATCTTGTACTCCGCGCCTCGGTAGGTCTCGGTGTGTCCGCCCTGGCGGCCGAAGCCACGGACTTCGCTCACCGTGATGCCGGCAGAACCGGCGGCTTTGAGTGCGTCTTTGACGTCATCGAGCTTGAACGGCTTGATGACCGCAGTTACGAGTTTCATCTTGATTTCTCTCTTTCTCTGTCAGTCAGACGTTCAGGCGAAGGCCGGATCGTTGGAGTAGCCGGCCATGCCGTGCTCGGGGACGTCGAGGCCTCCGACCTCTTCTTCTTCGCTGACACGCAGGCCGATGGTGGCCTTGAGTGCGGAGAAGACGATGAGGCTGGCGGCGCCGACCCAGGCGATGATGATGAGGACCATCAGGAATTGGACGGCGAGTTGTTCGAAGCCGCCGCCGTAGATGAGGCCAGCATCTTCTCGACCGAGGAATGCGTCGTCGTACTTGGCGAAGATGCCGATCGACAGCACGCCCCACATGCCGACCACACCGTGGACGCTGATGGCGCCGACCGGGTCGTCGATCTTGATCTTGTCGAAGAACAGGACCGAGAAGACGACGATCACGCCGCCAACCGCACCGATGACGATCGACATCATCGGGGTCGCCGTGCCACACGGCCCGGTGATGGCCACGAGACCGGCGAGGACGCCGTTGCCGATGAAGGCGATGTCGGGCTTCCCGGTCTTGAACCAGATGACTGCAGCGGTCGTGAGACCGCCGGCCGCCGCAGCGATGATCGTGTTCAGCGCAATGCCAGTGACGAGGTTGTCAGCAGCGAGCTCGGAGCCGGGGTTGAAGCCGAACCAGCCAAGCCAGAGAACGAACACGCCGAGGATGGCGAACGGGATGTTGTGGCCCGGGATCGCTCGGGCTGAACCGTCTTCGGCGAACTTGCCCTTGCGAGCGCCGACGAGTTTGGCGCCGACGAGTGCAGCAACACCACCGGTCATGTGCACGACGCCGGAACCGGCGAAGTCGGAGTAGACCGCATCACCGATGGAGATGCCGGCGATGAAGCCGCCACCCCAGGTCATGTGGACCACGACCGGGTAGATGATGGCGCACATGAACACACCGAAGATGAGGTACGACGTGAACTTCGTCCGCTCAGCCATGGCGCCGGAGCAGATGGTCACCGCTGTTGCGGCGAACACGGCTTGGAAGAAGAAGAACGTGCCGTGGGACAGGTTGATGACACCACTTCCGCCGAGGGCGTTGATGTCGAGGTCCTTCATGAAGAAGGCGCCGCCTTCGGTGCCGAAGAAGTCGTTGCCGCCACTGAATGCGAGGGCGTAGCCCGTGGCGAAGAAGGCGAGGATGCCGATGATCGCGTCAGCCATGTTCTTGGCGAAGATGTTGACGACGTTCTTGGCGCGGGTCAGGCCTGCCTCGACGAGGGCGAAGCCCGCCTGCATGAAGAAGACCAGACAACCGGCGATGAAGACCCAGATGTTGTCGAGAACCGCTTGGACCTCGGACGCTTCCTGGGCGATGACGGTGCCGGGCATGAGGGCAACGAGGGCAGTGACGCCGCCGATGCCTGAGATGATTCGAAGCGCTCTGTTGCGCACGGGTTCCTCCAAAGGAATGGTGAATAGGGAAAGGAATTGCTTGGAGAATCCAGTGGCGCCGTTGCCGTCCGGATTGCGAGGCGCAAGCTACGGGTGTCGGGTTGCGGGCTCGTCGCCGCAGTGTTTCCAATCCGTGAATTGGCCTGAGTCGACTTGGGTCGTTCCGGAGACGATCGTCCTTCGCGTTGGCGGAGAACGTCATCTCGACGGCGTCGAGACCTCTTGGACGGTCGCCCGCCCCCCGGAGGATCCAGTTGGCTCTCGAAGGGGGGATGAGTCACCGGCTGCAAGGGGCAAGGCGACCGTGGACAGCAAGCTACGGGACTGATGTTGCGCCACTGTGCGATTTTGGTGAACGACCTGTGAACACGAGGAGGCCATCGAGGGACGGGTGGCACACCGCTGCAATTCGGGCGGTCCACCCGTCGCACACAAGAATGGCGAAATGGATCTGACGTACCCGAACGAAGCCGAAGACTTCCGCGCCGAGATCAAGGCGTGGTTGCACGACAATCTGCCCGACGGTTGGTTCGACGACGGTTTCGAGATGACCGCCGAAGAGCGCAAGGAATTCAACGCGGCGTGGCCGAAGAAGCTGTTCGAAGGTGGATGGATCTGTGCCACTTGGCCAGCGGAGTACGGCGGCAAGGGCTTGACCACGATGCAAGGTGTTGCCTTGTCCGAGGAGTTCGCGAATGCCAAGGCGCCGATGCGCGGCGACTTCTTCGGCGACACCCTCGTCGGCCCCACGTTGCTGCAGTGGGGCACCGAGGAG
>JAJCXU010000156.1 GCA_029263275.1 Ilumatobacter sp. | reverse complement strand
GATTGTGTGGCTGGCATTCCATCGAGTGATCGAGTCGACCGCCTTCTCGGGCGCTGGCAGGCCACCGAGGACTCCTCCGGCGATCATCAACAGGGCAACGAGCCACCAGAAGCGCCGCAGCACATCGATCGTTCGGGTCCCCGTCATGACCTTCCGAGACTACCTTTCGGTCTGCGGAGACGGTACGCAGCGGCTGTTGGCAGTGTTGAGATCCGCACGAAGTAGTTTCGCTGGATGATGACTGAGAGCGATGCCCAAGTGCACGTCGTCGTCGTGAGTTTCAATGCCGCACCACTGGTGCGCGACGCCGTCGCCTCTGCTGTTCATTCGTCTCTTGTCAAGATGGTCTGGGTGGTCGACAACGCTTCCGATCTCGGCGCTCCGGCAATGACCGTCGACGCGGAGCGCGCCACGGTCATCGGGCTGCACACGAATGTGGGGTTTGGTCGAGCCTCCAACATCGGGATAGATCGGGCGCTGGCCGCCGGAGCGACCGACGTCCTGCTGCTGAACCAGGACGCGTCGATCGCTCCCGGATGTGTCGAGGCCCTGGTGGAAGCAGCGCGACGGTATCCGGCAGTAGGGGTCGCTGCTCCGATGCAACAGAAGAGCGTCGGTGGCGGACTCGACGAAGCGTTCGTGAAGTATCTACTCGCTGGAGCGCCGGCCTGCATGGAGGGGATATGGACGGGAGACCTTGACTTCGCGTACTCCACCACGGTGGCGCCGAATGCGGCGGCGTGGCTCTTGACGCGCTCATGTATCGAGCAGGTCGGTGGTTTCGACCCCCTGTTCTTCATGTACGGCGAAGACGTCGACCTTGCGCGGCGCATCCGCTCCGAGAACTATGACGTGGTCGTGGTTCCATCCGCGGTCGCCGTTCATCGTCGTGCACACTTCGAACCGGTCGACGGCCGGACCGTTTCGATCGCTGCCGCCAGGTTGACATTGAGAAAGACCGGAAAGGCACTCGCCTTGCTGAAGGGCCCAGGAAGCCTGGCCGGTCGTCTTGCACGCGTCACACTGGACATCCTTGGCGACGTTGCTCGTGCCGCAACCGAAGGAGACGGTCGCGCCGCGGCGAGCAGTGCCCTCGCCTTCGTTCAATCGCTGCGCGTGCTGTCGTCGGTGCAGCGCCATCGTCGTGTCGAGCGGGCGCCTGGGCCTTCATGGTTGGGTCCGTGACTGACATCGCGAAGATGAACGCCGCCTACGGACATGCGCGGCGCGACCTGCTCGCGCTGTTCGACGTCACGGGCGTCGGCGAGCTTGATGTGTTGGACATCGGCTGTGCCAACGGTGCAACGTCGATCGACCTGAAGCGGATGAACCCGATGATTCACGTGACGGGAATCGAGTCGGATGATCATCTCGCCCGCCTCGCAGCCACTCAACTCGACGAGGTTCTCACCGCTGACGCCGGCGAGCTGTTACCCGCACTGGCAGCGGCCGACTGTCACTTCGATCTGGTGCTGTGCGGAGATGTCCTCGAGCATTTGGCCGATCCCGTCTCGGCTCTCTCGAACATCCGCTCGCTCTGCCCGGACGGAACGGTCTTGGTCAGCCTTCCGAACGTCGCATTCTGGTCGACCCACGTTGCATTGCTGCGGGGTACCTGGCCGCAACGAGATCGTGGCATCTTCGATCGCACGCACCTGCGTTTCTTCGGTCGAAACGATCTGTCTGCGCTAGCCGAAAGGACTGGCTTCGCGATCGACTTCCTCACCTTTCGCTATCGGCTGGTCGAGTCGCCGCATCGCCTCAACGCTCGTTTCGAGCGATTCATCAGACACGTCCCGGTCGTCAGGTCGATCTTCGTCCATCAGTTCCTGTTGAGGCTCAGGTAGGCCCTTTCGCGGCGAGTTGCTGGCGCTGACGCGCGAGGACGGCGCCAGCGACCAGGAGCGACGCGGGTAGATAGATGGCGACTGACCAAATCGCCGGACTCGCGGTCGGTTCAAGTGCCCCGGTCCGCGCGACAACAGTGCTTGCGACGGTGCAGACGCCAGCGAGGATGACGAGGTCGATGGTGGCAAGTCGCGTCATTCGCTGCACCGATGCGACGACGGCCGCTGGCCAGAATGCGGCTGCCGCACCGATGAGGGCTGACTGTCGGCCGGTTGCTCCGTACCATCCGGCCCACACCACGATGATGGCGAGGGCGATCTCCGATGTTGCGAATGTCCTCGCAGTGGCGAGTTCAGCCGTTGCGAGACCGATGGCGATGAGTCCGATGGTGAGCAGATGGTCGGTCTCCGGGACGCACAGGTATTGAACCGCCACACCGATCCCGAGGAGCGACGGCATGCCCCCCGGAATGCCACGTCGCTTCGCCACGCTCGGGTGTGTGTGCACGCCGTCAACCTAGTGCCAGCGTCTGGACGGCTGTCATGAAGCAGCGTGACTTCGTGCCGGGCCCGATCCTCGACGCAGAGCTGGCGTGTCAGCGTGGATCGTCCAGGTCTAGAGTCCCGACATGACCGCGCTGGGCACCGAATTGTCGTGTGCTCGGGCTCGTTCATCTGGGTACGTGGGGAGAGGGTTGTGAGAGTGCTCTGTGTTCTCGACAGCCTCGCCCCGGGTGGCACCGAACAGTCGACGGTGCTCGGTGTTCCACGGCTTCGTGCGCTCGGGGTTGATGCAAGGATCGTCACCCTCCGGGGAGCAGAGCACGACCTGACAGAACGGGCGCGATCACATGGAGTTCCTGTAGAGCAACTGAGTTCAGGCTCTCTGCTGGGTCGGATTCGCGAACTGCGCAGGATCGTTGCGGCGGGCGACGTCGACCTCGTCCATACCGCGTTGTACCGGGCCGATCAGATCGGTCGAATCGCTGCATGGGGAACCGGCGTACCGGTCGTGTCGAGTCTCGTGAGCACGCCGTACGTCGACGCCAGGCTGGCCGACCCGAGTGTCAAGCGCTGGAAACTTCGGCTCGCTCAGGCACTCGATGCCACGACGGGCCGACTGATGACCGAGCACTTTCATGCTGTCTCCGATGGCACAGCGACAGCGAACACTCGTGCACTTCGTCTGCGGCCCGAGCGGGTGACGGTCGCCGAGCGTGGTCGCGACGCTGGGGCTCTGGGGAGATGGACTGGCGAGCGGCGCGCCGCACAACGTGCGGCACTCGACATCCCTGACGATGCGGTCGTCCTACTCAGTCTTGGACGATTGGACCATATGAAGGGGCACACGGTGCTGCTCGAGAGCATCTCGCAGCTCGACGCAACGCGAGATCTCGTCGTCCTCATCGCAGGAAAGGACGGCGCGGCGAGCAGCGAGGTGCGTGAGGCAATCGCCCGCGACCAGACCCTGGCAAGCCGTGTGCGACTGCTGGGTCATCGCACCGATGTCGCGGAACTGCTGTGCGCCGCAGACATGTTGGTCATCTCGTCTCTGCTCGAAGGCACCGCCGGCGTCGCCGTCGAGGCAATGGCGCTCGACGTCCCCGTCGTTTCCACCGACCTCGAGGGTCTGACCGGCGTGCTCGAGCACGACCGCAACGCATTGCTGGTCGAGCGATCAAATCCCGAGGCGCTGTCGGCCGCCATCCTGTATCTGATCGACCACCCCGACGTCGCTGATCGGCTTGCGCGTGCGGGCCGATCGGACTTCGTGAGCCGTTTCACGCTTGACGCGGCCGCTCGCCGACTCCGAGATCTCTACGAGTCGGTCCTTGACGATTGAACAGCGTCCGCGTCGCGTCGCTCTCCGATATCGCACCTGCACTCGGCTGACATGTCAGCCGCTCAATCACCTCGGAGTGGGTGACTCTTCTGCTGTGGCTGTGCCCAGCGTGCGCGCGAGTAGTTGGTGCCAGGAGGGTGCAACGACATCGATGGTGAACTGGGCGGCGCACCGTTCTCGGGCGGCTGCGCCCATGCTTGCTCGTCGGGCGGGATCGTCCACCAGCTCTCGAATTGCCCGGCCGAATGCCGCGTCGTCGCCGATGGGGACGAGCCGACCCGTCTCGCCCTCGACCACCACGTCAGGGATTGCTCCAACTGGCGTGGCAACGACCGGGAGCCCGCACAGGCCAGCTTCGATCAGCACCGCTGGCATGGAATCACCCCCTCTACTCGGCAGCGCCACCAGGTCCGAGGCAAGCAAGCAGCGCAGCACGTCGGTCGTGGCTCCGACGAACAGCACTCGCGAGGGGCACGCCCGCGCCGCGAGGTCTTCCAAGCGCTGACGGTCCGACCCGTCGCCGACGATCAGGGTGGTGGTGCCCTCGTTGGCCGCTGCGCAGGCGATCATCGTCTCGACACCCTTCTCCGGCACGAGTGCGCCGACGAACGTCACGATGGAGTCGTTGGCGCCGAGACCGAAATGGTCACGAGCGGCGTCGCGTTCGCTCGCTCTCGCCGGATGGAATCTCATTCCGGGCACGGCGTTCGGGATCACGGTGCTCGACCCGGACGCGAGCCAGTAGTGCTGTCTCAACGCTGTCGCCGAACTCTCGGACAGCGCCACCACGCCAGCCGCTCGGCGAATCATCAGCGCAACCCGCAGCCGACGCGCCCAGGTCCCTGCCCAGAATCGAGGATCACTGATCTGTCGATAGACAAAGGGTGTCCGCGTGAACGCAAGTGCCAACGCGCAAGCAAGCAGCGTGGCAGAGCCGTGGGCGATGACAATGTCGGCGTTGCGTGAGCGACGTCGCAACGTTCGAAGCGTTTGCCACGACCGACGGGAGGGACCCAAGGCCTCGATGGGCAGCAGATCATCCTGCTGGCCTGGTTCGAGTGCGACCGATGAGATCGTCGATCCCAGCGCGGCGAGCCCGTCCTGCAGATCGAGCGCGAAGACCTGCGCTCCGCGTCGATCTCGATCGGTCACGACCTGGAGCACTCTCATCAGGACGGATCGAGCGTGCAGATCCACACCGGATGGGCGCCATCCACTGCATCGCTCACGGTGTAGCCGAGGCGGAGGACACGCGCCCGAAGGTCATCGCTGTCCACCAGCTCAGGGTGTGCCATCAGGACGATCGTGGCGGGGAGTGACGCAATGGCTTCGAGTGAGTGGATGAGATCTGCCTCGCCGCCTTCCGCGTTGCACTTGATGAAGTCGGCGTGACGCCCCGCAAGAATCTCCTCGAACGTGATCGTCGACACCTGTTCACTCGAGTTGCCGTCCTTGACGGCCACGAGCGAGTGCCCCCAGGAACCAGTCGCATCGTGGAGGAGCCGTGCGTGGCCGGAGCGTGCGCCGAGGGCGGAGCTCACGATTCTGATGCGATCCTCCAGTCCATTCAGCTCGACCTGGCGCCGGATGTTCTGCACCGCAGCGGCAGCCGGTTCGACAGCGATGATGTTGGCCAACGGATACTCGAATGCGGCAGCGATCGAGAAATGGCCATGATGAGCACCGATGTCGACGATCGTCGCAACTGAAGTATCGCTCGGCATCCGCGGAAAGTAGAGGTCCCGGTGCTTTCGTGTCACAGAGTCGGCGATCTCTTCGTCGAGTGGGTCTGCGGTGAGTCGAAACTTGAGTGAGTCGGATGATCGTGTGACCACCACCGGAAACCGGCGGAGGCCCGGCACCAAGTTTCGGATCTGGAGCAGCCGAACGTTTCCGAACCCCACCAGACCACGCACACGACGTTGACGAGGGAGGGCCCGATACCAACGCCGCGCCGCTCGGCGCAGAGGTCCGTACATTCCGTCGACCGTAGCCCCCGAAAGAGTCACCCGCCCCGACGTCTCACGGGTTGACCATCTGCACTCAATCCTGGGTCCAGTCGAGCGAACCGAGGTCGACCGCGGATCGGACGAAGGCGTTCGTCAATCTGAGTTCGGCGAGCGTTCCGCTGCCGGTGATCATTCCGTCCTCGACGACGACCACGCGGTCGCAGTGCCTCAAGGTGGAGATGCGGTGAGCGATGACCACGACGCCGACATCGGTGCGGAGTCGATCGATGAGGCGCACGATGAGGTCTTCAGACTCTGCGTCCAGTGCACTCGTTGGTTCATCGAGCACGAGGAAGTC
>JAJCXU010000155.1 GCA_029263275.1 Ilumatobacter sp. | reverse complement strand
GGCACCGCTGTTCCCTACCTGGCCGAGTCGTTCACTCCGAACGATGACTTCACGGTGTGGCAGATCAAGGTCCGCGAAGGAATCACCTTCCACGACGGAACCCCGCTCAATGCGGATGCGCTGGTGACCAACTTCGAGGCGCAGCGCAGCGACCCGCTGGTCGGACTCGCCGTCAGCCCCTTCTACCCCGCTGAAGGCGCAACGGAGGTCATCGACGAGTACACCGTGCAGTACAACCTCCTCGAGCCCAATGCGATCTTCCCGGGTGCCCTTGCTGGCCAGCTCGGCATGATTGCGTCGCCGACCTGGCTCGCAGCCGCGGCAGAAGACGCCACGCTCAACCAGGAACCAGTCGGCACCGGCCCGTTCATGTTCGACAGCCGTTCGCAGAATTCGGCAACGAAGTTTGTTCGCAACGATGGTTGGTGGGGTGGCGATGTCTTCCTCGATGCCATCGAGTTCATTCCCGTGATCGACCCGGACACACGCACCGACCTGCTGCTGCAAGGCGGCGTGGAAGCCCTCCACACGACCGACCCGGCTTCGGTGCTGACACTGCAGGATGAGGAGAAGCTGCAGAACATCATCGACGAGAACAGCGATGAGAGCTTCGCCCAGATCAACGTCGCAGTCCCGCCGTTCGACGACATCCGTGCCCGCCAGGCACTGACCCTCGCAACCCCGATCTCGAACTATCGGAACCTGATCGGCCTCGGCGCCACTCAGGATGCGAACCAGATGTTCATTCCGGAGAGCAAGTACTACAACCCCGATGTCGTGCAAGAAGGTGACGATCCCGATGCAGCAGCGGTCCTGGTGGCCGAATACTGCGCCGAGAAGGGCACCGAGATCAACACGGTGCTGGGTGAGGACACGCCGACGTGTACCGACGGCAGGATCAACACCGAGTACCAGTGGGCCGGCCCATCAGTGGTCGGCACACGTATCGCCGAGCTGCTCGACGAAGGTTGGAAGAACGCCGGGTTCAACGTGACCTTCGACGAGATCGATCAGGCAGAACTCATTCTGCAGACGGCTCTCGGTCAGTACAACGTCGGCGGGTGGCGCACGTTTGGTGCCACTGATCCGGCGCTCGACAACGTGTGGCTGATGTGCCGCACCGTTGGCGGGATCTCGTTGAACTGGGTCAAGAAGTGCGACCCGGCTCGTGACGAGCTGCTGCTCGCCGCTCAGGCCACCGCCGATGATGCCGTTCGGATCCCGCTGTACCAAGAGCTGCAGCAGATGATCCACGACGACTACATCTACGTGTACTACTACCACACCAAGTGGGACAACGCGTTTGCCGAGAACGTGCGTGGCGTGTGCGACCGGACCACCCCGGAAGGCGTCGCTGTGCAGTGCGCCGGCAGTGGGCGCAACTGGTTCAGCACGATCTGGCTCGACCCGAACGTCTGATCAGACGCTCCTCACCGAACAAGAAAGATACTGAGATTCCAATTCTATGAGTTATTGGCTTCAGCGGCTGGGAGCAGCGATTGCGCTGCTCCTGGCCGTCAGTATGTTGACATTTGGCGCCATGAACCTGTTGGGCGATCCGTTGTTCAACATCCTCGGTCCCTCGGCGGGAGACACCGAGACTGAAGAAGGGCGTCAGATCATCCAGGCGGCGAAGGACGAGTACAACCTCGATGATCCTCTGCCGGCGCGGTACGTGCAGTGGGCCGCTGGCTTCGTCACCGGCGACTTCGGCGTGCAGTTCGGACTCGACGGAGAGCCGCCCGTCAGCGACTTGATCAAGGAACGTCTCCCCCGAACATTGACGCTGCTGATCATGGCCCAGATGATGGCGGTCACGCTCGCGATTCCGTGGGCGCTGTTTTCGGCCTCGCGCGCTGACAGCGCCATCGACAAGGTGTCCACGGTGACCAGCTTCATGTTCATCGCGCTCCCGAGCTTCGCGCTGGCGGTGATCATGAAATACCTCTTCGTGATCAAATTCGAGATCTTTCCGCTGATCTTCAACGCTGCAGACCCATTGGCGTCACGCCTCTGGCAAATGGTCCTCCCGGCGATGGTCCTGGCACTCCCCGCAGCGTCGGTCTACCAGCGGCTGCTGCGAACGGACCTGATCACCACGTTGCAGGAGGACTACATCCTCACCGCCCGGTCCAAGGGCGTGTCCAAGCGCAACGTCTTGTTCAAACACGCACTCCGACCATCACTCTTTTCGTTCATCACGATCTTCGCCATCAACACCGGCGCCTTGATCGGCGGCGCGCTGATCGTCGAACAGGTCTTCATCATCCCCGGCCTGGGGAGTGCCATCGTCGAGGCCATTCTGCGTGAGGACTTCCCCGTCGTTCTGGCGATCGTCATGATCGTCACCGCTGGCTTCGTGGTCATGAACGTGCTCGTCGACCTGATCTACTCGATCATCGACCCAAGGGTCAGAGCTTCATGACCGACGAAACCGACGTCGCGCCGGTTGTCGCGCCGGCAGACGAAACGACGACACGCAAGCTCGGGATCGGGTTCTGGATTTCGGTCACGTGGATTGCTGTCGTTGTGCTCGCTGCACTGCTCGCCCCGTGGCTGCCGCTCAAGGATCCCGACGCCAACTTCATCGTGCCGGGCGAGCGTCCCCCGTACTCGCCCAACGGCACACACTGGTTCGGTACCGATCAGGACGCACGCGACCTGTTCAGCCGGACGATCTTCGGTGCGCGAATCTCCCTGACCGTCGGGTTCGTGGCGATCGCGTGCGGCATGGTGTTCGGCGGCGCACTGGGCATCCTCGCTGGCTTCTTCCGTGGTTGGTGGGACCGAATCATCTCCTTTGTGTTCCTGGTACTGCTGTCGTTCCCGGCGCTGGTGCTCGCCATTCTGATCACCGCACTGCTCGAACGGAGCCAGCGCACGATCTCCAACACCCTCGGCATCTTGAGCATTTCACCCGTCGGTCGTGTGGCCAGGGCGACGACCATCTCCTTCGCCGACCGTGAGTTCGTGCTCGCGGCCCGCACACTGGGTGCCAAGAACAGCCGAATCATCATTCGTGAACTGCTGCCGAATGTGCTGATTCCCATGGGCGCCCTCGCCTTGCTCGGCATGGCGGTCGCTGTGGTCGCCGAAGGCGGCCTAGCGTTTCTCGGACTCTCGGTTGCGAAGGGTTCGACCTGGGGGAAGCTGATCCTGAACGGATCAGGTTCGCGGCTGCTCGCCGACTCGCCATGGGTCGCCTTCGCTCCCATCCTGGTGCTGTTCATCACTGTGCTTGCGCTCAACTTTGCCGGCGACCGGCTGCGTAGCTACTTCGACGTCAAGGAGACCTCGCTGTGACGGCCATCGATCTCTCGCTGCGCGTCGAGCCCGGCACACCACTGCTCGAGTTGGAGAACCTCAGGACGCACTTCAAGACCGAGCGTGGTCTCGTTCGTGCCGTCGACGGTGTCACGTTCACGCTCAATCGCGGCGAGTCACTCGGCATCGTGGGCGAGTCGGGTTCGGGCAAGACCGTGCTCAGTCGGTCGATCATGGGCCTGCTCCCGTCGACCGCCGTCAATCACGGCGTGGTCAAGTTTGCTGGGCGCGACATCCTCGGGCTTTCCTCCAAGGAGATGCGTCACTTGTGGGGCGCCGAGATGTCGATGGTGTTCCAGAATCCTCTGAACTCGCTGAATCCGTTGATGAAGATCGGCAAGCAGATCACCGAGCCATTGAAGCTGCATCTCAACATGGACAAGATCGACGCTCGCGACACTGCCTTGCAGCTACTGCGCGACGTCCGGATCCCCGAAGCCGAACGTCGGCTCGATCAGTATCCGCACGAACTGTCCGGTGGCATGCGTCAGCGCGTGATGATCGCGATTGCGCTTGCATGCGGCCCGACGTTGCTCTTCGCCGACGAGCCGACGACGGCGCTCGACGTCACGGTCCAGGCACAGATTCTCGACCTGATCAATGAGCAGCGGCGGAATCGCAACATGTCGGTCATTCTGGTCACCCACGACCTCGGCGTCGTCGCAGGGCACACGGACCAAATTGCCGTGATGTACGGCGGCAAGCTCGTCGAGTACGCACCGACCAAGTCGCTGATGCGCAGCATTCCCCGGCTCGAAGACCCGAGCCACAGCCGGCTGGCCACCATCCCCGGTCGCCCGCCAGACCTGGTCAACCCGCCGAAGGGCTGCAACTTCGCACCGCGCTGTCTGTACGCACAGCCGAAATGCCACGTCGAAGAGCCGTCGCTCACTCCGGCCGCCGACCCGGCCCATGTCTACGCCTGCTGGTACCCGGTCGGCACTCCCGAATTCGAGAAGCGAGACGCCGAATTGCAAGAGACCGGTTACATGCCCGACGACATCTCGGCAGTCTCCTGATGGCGGGCACCGGTAAGGCCCATCTTCGCGACGGCGATCGAGTGCTGAACGTCGAGGATCTGGTCGTCGAGTTCAAGGTCGGCCGCCACCAGACCGTCAAGGCGGTCTCCGGGATCAGTTTCGACGTCCTGCGCGGCGAGACGCTGGGCATCGTCGGCGAATCCGGCTGCGGCAAGAG
>JAJCXU010000154.1 GCA_029263275.1 Ilumatobacter sp. | reverse complement strand
AAAGTTGTGGGGCGGTCGCCGGATCTCGACGATGGTGACGAATCCAATTTGTTCAAATTCAAGTTCGGTCATCGGTCTCTCGTTCTCGACGGTGTTGCAGTGATCCTGAAAGCTAGTGCGGCGTCGGCTTGATACAAAAGGTGGAGCGTGTCGTATTCAAGACAACGCGGCCCTTGATTGGATTCGGGAAGTTCGAGGTGGTCAGAACGCATCGACGGCGCGTCCCGAATCGGGACGTACACGGAGACGTCTCCGCAGCGACCGTTTGAAACCGTGATGAGATCGTGTGCTAGCACTTCTCGCCATGATTGACGCGACGAAGCCCGAGGTCTCAGCGGCGGCAACCGAGAGTCGGATCGCGTGCGCGACCGCACTCCGCGAACTCGGCCACTCAATCGTCGGGCATGCGGCTGACGATCGGCTACTCGATCGCATCACAGCATTTGTCTCTGAGGCCACCGCCGAACTGGACTCGTCGCCTTCTCGATCGAGACCAGTCAGTGACATGAAACGCCGACTCTTCGACGACGTTCCGGCCGACGGGGCAACAATGGAACACTATCCGGACTGCATTGTGTCTGGTTTGGCGAACCCGATGGGTATCGCCATCACGTGTCACCGCGAGGGCGATGACGCCGTTGCGACCGTGTCGTTCGGTGCTGCCTTCGAAGGGGCACCTGGCCGAGCCCACGGCGGCATCGTCGCCGCTGTCTTCGACGACGTCATGGGTTTCGTATTGTCGATGGTCCGAACCCCGGCCTTCACCGGTCGCCTCGCGGTGTCGTATTTGGCCCCGACGCCGCTTGGCACTGAGTTGGAGTTCCGCGCCCGGCTCCGCGACCGCGACGGTCGAAAGCTGTGGATCGATGGGGAGGCGACATGTGACGGGCAGCGGTTCGCCGAGAGCGAAGGCTTGTTCATCTCGGTTCCTCTCGACCGCCTGTCTACCTAACGAAGTTGGTCGTCGACGGCGACGCGGATTGCCCTCAATGAGAGACACCTGACATGATGTGTCGCATGAACAACGATCTGCATGTGGATTCGTCTACCGACGCCGGGACCGATGTCGCCGCCGCTGCACGCGCTTGGTTCGAGGCGAACTGGGACCCGAATCTCGAACTCGGGGCTTGGTGGTCACTGTTGGCTGAATCGGGCTGGGGATTTCCGACCTGGCCAGAAGACCGCTACGGGCGTGAAGTCAGCGCGCACGACGCACCACTCGTGAATCTGGCGCGTCGCGAGGTCGGGGCATTGGGACCGCCCGCCGGGATTGCTGCGAACCTCGCTGGGCCGACAATTTTGTCGCACGGTACCGCGGAGCAGAAAGATCGTTTCCTTCCAGGCATCGTCCGCGGCGAGATCTGGTGCCAGCTGTTCAGCGAACCGGGTTCGGGTTCGGACCTGGCGTCACTGCAGGCCAAGGCGGTGCGCGACGGCGATCAGTGGGTCATCAACGGTCAGAAAGTCTGGACTTCGGGAGCGCACATCGCGAAGTATGGCATCCTCGTCGCTCGCACGAATCCAGACCTGCCGAAACATCAAGGCCTCACGTACATGGTCATCGAAATGGATCAGCCCGGCATCGAGATTCGTCCGATTCGGGAGATGACCGGTCGCTCGATCTTCAACGAGGTGTTCCTCACCGATGCGATCGTTCCGGTCGAGAACACCCTTGACGCTGTCGGGTCTGGCTGGGCGGTGGCACTCACGACCCTCGCAAACGAGCGAACGATGCTCAGCGCGGGGTCGTTCGGCAGTTCCGGCAGCGGCATGTCGATCACCAAGTTCGATCTCACTGCGCGAGCGGGCGACCTCGTGCGCGAGGTCAAGCCAAGTGACGGAGCGTCATCGGGCGGTGTTGGCGCATTGTTGCTGAGTCTCATCAGACAATACGGGCGTGCCGATGACCCCATCTTCCGGCAGGAATGGGCGACCATTCACTCACTGCTCGAAATCGCACGGTTTACCGATCTTCGCGTCAAGGGAGCAATCGAGCGGGGTGGCCGTCCTGGACCCGAGGTCTCTGTTGGCAAGCTTGCCGCAAGTCATCTCCTGAGGACGCTGCGCGAGACGATGTTCCGAGTGTGCGGCGCAGACACAACGCTGTGGGGCGACGACGCTCCGTTGGGTGGTCGCATGCACGACATTGGGTTCTCGTCATACCTCATTTCGATCGGCGGCGGAACCGACCAGATTCAACGGAACATCATCGGCGAACGAGTCCTCGGGCTCCCCCGCGAACCCAGCGTCGACAAGGGTGTTGCGTTCAGCTCGCTACTCGTCGGTACACAACTCGGTTCTGATGGCTGACCGGCCCGTACGCGCTGCTGTGATCGGGGCCGGCGTCGCCGGAATCCTCGCCGTGATCGAGTTGCGCAAGGCAGGCATCTCGAACGTCGTGTGCTACGAGAAGGGCGACCGAATCGGCGGAACGTGGCGCGACAACTCATATCCGGGCATTGCATGCGATGTGCCGTCGCACGTGTACTCGTACTCCTTCGCCCCAAATCCCGAGTTCAGCCGGATGTTCTCACCTGGGCAAGAGATTCAGGAATATCTCGAGCGGGTCACCGACGACTACGGCGTGAGGCCTCATCTGCGTTTGGGGGACGAAGTCAGAAGGGCAACGTTCGCCAATGGGGTGTGGTCATTGGAAACAGCTGCCGGTGACGTCGACGACTACGAGATCGTGATTGCGGCCACCGGAGTCTTGCATCATCCGAAGCAACCGGCCTTCGACGGCCTTGATGACTTCAGAGGCGATGTCTTCCACAGTGCACGCTGGAACCACGATGTCGAACTCGAGGGACGGCGTGTCGGGGTGATCGGTACGGGCTCGACCGCGATCCAGATCACCGGCGCGCTCGTCGATCAAGTCTCTCATTACGAACTCTTTCAGCGCACCCCGCAGTGGGTGATGCCGATGGACAACCGACCGTTCTCAGACGACCAGAAGGCAACGTTCCGCGACCGGCCTGAACAGTTGGAGGAACTTCGAGATTTTCTTGAAACGACGTTCGCCGAGAACTTCGCTGACGCCGTCGTCGATGCCGAGTCCGAACAGCTCGCCCAGATCGAAGAGACGTGTCGGGCTCACCTGTACGGCCAGGTCCTTGACCCAGCACTTCGGGCGCAACTCGAACCCGATTACCGCGCAGCGTGTAAACGGCTGGTCGTGTCTGGGGACTTCTATCAAGCGATCCAGCAGCCCAACGCAGAATTGGTGACGTCGTCGATCGAGCACATCGAACCCGGTGGAATCCGGACCGATGACGGTCGCCTGCACGAACTCGATGTGATCGTCCTCGCAACCGGATTCGAAGTC
>JAJCXU010000153.1 GCA_029263275.1 Ilumatobacter sp. | reverse complement strand
AGCAGGATCGACATCGGCACAGTGACCAACGCGACGAGCGCGAGGAGCGGCGAGATGAGGAACATCATCACCGTCACGCCGATGAGCGTGAGCAGCGACGTGAGGATCTGGCTGACGGTCTGCTGCAAGCTCTGCGCGAGGTTGTCGATGTCGTTGGTGACCCGGCTGAGCAGGTCGCCGCGTGACTGCTTGTCGATGTAGGCGAGCGGCAGTCGATTGAGTTTGGTCTCGACCGACTCGCGCAGCGCGAACATCGAGCGCTGCACCACGCCAGCGAGCATGAACGCCTGCCCGTACGCGAGCACGAACGAGATGAGGTAGAGCCCGACGAGGAACAGGAGTCGTCCGTGCAGCCGGTCGAAGTCGATGCCGTCGGTCCCGCCGTTGCCCACGCCGATCAACCCGTCGACAATGATGTCGGTCGCGTTGCCGAGCAGCCGCGGCCCGATGACCACGATGGCGACGCTGCCGATGGTGAGGAACGCGATGAGGCCCAGGCGGAAACGCTCGGCGCCCAGGATGTCGCCGAGCCGCTTGACGGTCGGACCGAAGTTCGCCGTCTTCTCGGCGGGCATGCCAGCTGAGCCGCCGGGCCCGAAGCTCGACCGCCGGGCCTCGGCGCCGGTGGTCGTCAAGATGTCGCGCTCGTCGTCGGACGGCGCGTCGCCGTCTGGCTGCGCGGTCTCGTCGGGGGTCGTGTCGTCGCTCATTCGGCAGCCTCCCTGTCGAACTGCGAATCGACGATTTCGGCGTAGGTCGGGCAGGTCTCGATCAGCGCAACATGTCGGCCCCGACCGACGATGCGGCCCTTCTCGACCACGATGATCTGGTCGGCGTCAGCGATGGTCGACACCCGCTGCGCCACGATCAACACTCCGGCCTCCTGCACATGCGGTCGCAGCGCGAGGCGCAGGCGGGCATCGGTCGCGAGGTCGAGCGCCGAGAACGAGTCGTCGAAGATGTAGATGTCGGGGCGCATCACGAGCGCCCGCGCGATGGAGAGACGCTGGCGTTGCCCGCCCGACACGTTGGTGCCGCCCTGGGTGATCGGGCTGTCGAGACCCTGCGGCATCGACTGCACGAAGCCGGCGCCCTGAGCGACCTCGAGTGCATTCCACAGCTCTTCTTCTGTGGCGTCGGGTCGACCGAATCGGAGGTTCGATGCCACCGTGCCTGAGAAGAGGTACGGCTTCTGCGGCACGTAGCCGATCGATCCCCAGAGCAGATCGGGATCGAGTTGGCGGACGTCGACGCCGTTCATCGACACCGACCCCTCGGTCGCGTCGAACAGCCGCGGGACGAGGTCGACGATGGTCGACTTGCCGGAACCGGTACTCCCGATGATGGCGGTCGTGCGACCCGGACTGACCCGGAACGAGATGTCGGAAAGCACGGGACTGGTCGCACCTGGATAGGTGAAGCCGACCCGGTCGAAGTCGACCGTTCCGTGCTCGGTCACGGCCGTGATCGGCGATGACGGCGGAACGACGGACGAGTCGGTGTTGAGCACTTCCTCGATGCGCTCGGCGGCCACCGCTGCACGCGGGATCATCGACACCATGAACGTCAACATCACGACGGCGATCAGCACCTGCACGAGGTAGCTGAGGTAGGCCACGACCGAGCCGAGTTCCATGTCGCCGCCGTTGATGCGGTTCGCTCCGAGCCAGAGCACGGCGACGCTCGACACGCTGATGAACAGCGACACCGTCGGGAACATCAGTGACATCAACCGGCCGGCACGCAGCGATGTCTTGGTCAAGTCGTCGTTCGCTTCGGCGAAGCGCGCGACCTCTTGTGGTTCGCGGACGAACGCGCGCACGACGCGGATGCCGGTGATCTGTTCGCGCAACACGGCGTTGACGCGGTCGACCTTGAGCTGCATCACCTGGAAGGTCGGCACCATGCGGCTGATGATGATGCCGAGCACCACGATCAGAATCGGGATGGCGACGAGCATGATGACCGAGAGGCCGATGTCTTCGCGGATTGCGAACACGATGCCGAACACCATGGTGATCGGCGCGGCGATCATCATCGTGCACGCCAGCACGACCAACATCTGTACTTGCTGCACGTCATTCGTGACACGGGTGATCAACGAGGGTGCGCCGAAGTGGCCGACCTCGCGGGCCGAGTAGCTGTTGACCTGCTGGAAAATGTCGCGGCGCAGATCTCGGCCGAAACTCATCGCCGCCTGCGCTCCGAACCACACCGCCGCGATGACGAAGACGATCTGGACGAAACTGAAGGCGAGCATGATGCCGCCGGTCCGCCAGATGTAGCCGTTGTCGCCGAGCAGCACGCCGTTGTCGATGATGTTGGCGTTGAGCGCTGGCAACGTCAGTGCGGCCGCGGTCTGAATCGCCTGCAGCACGATGACGATGGTCAACAGGCGCCGGTACGGACCGAGGTGGGTCCGCAGCAGGCGTCGCAAACTCATCCAGCAAGTGTGCCGAAGAGAACGCCGACTCGCTCAATCAGAGCGGTCACACCACCCGGTCGGTGCGTTTGCGTGACGATTTTGGCGGACCGTTCCGCCAAATTCATCACGCAAACGAAGAGGTGAGGTGGAGATGGAGGTGAGGTGGAGATGGGTGGTCAGGCGCCGATGGCGGCGTTGGCGACTTCGCCGAGCAGGCCGATGCGCTCGACCTTGTGGCCGTTGCCCGGCAGGTTGATCGTCATGCCGTCGATGCCGGTGGCCATGCATGCTTGCAGCTGTTCGCCAACGGTGTCCGCGTCGCCATAGATGAGGACACCCTTGATCATCTCCATGACCTCCTCGTTCCAGCCCTTTGCACCGGCGACCTCGCGGAGGTCTTGCTCGGCCTCTTCCATCGTCGGAGCGACAAACGCCATCTGCAGCTTGGTGACCTTGATCTCGGAGCGGTCGCGCCCCAGTCGCTCGCAGTGCGCCGCGAGGGCGTCGAGCTTGCGGGGGATCTCATCGATGCCGCCGCCAGCGAGGTTCGACTCGTCGGCGTATTGGGCGACCATGCGCAGTGTTTTCTTCTCGCCGGAGCCGCCGATCATGATCGGGATACGCGAGATCGGAGCGGGGAAGTTCATGGCATCGGTGACCTGATAGTGCTTGCCGTCGAGCGACACGGTCTCGCCACGCAGCATCGGAATGATGATCTGCAGGGCCTCTTCCATCTTCTCGAAGCGATCCGTGAACGTGCCGAACTCAAAGCCGAGCGAGTCGTGTTCGAGTTCGAACCAGCCGGCGCCGAGGCCGAGTGTGGCTCGCCCGCCCGACACGTGATCGAGGGCGGTGATCGTTTTGGCGAGGAGCGTCGGGTGGCGATACGTGTTGCCCGAGACGAGTGCTGACAGGCGCACCGATGTGGTGTGTTGGGCCAGCGCCGACAGCAGTGTGTAGCACTCGAGCATCGGTTCGCTCGGCGCACCGAGGCCGGGCAGTTGGTAGAAGTGGTCCATCACGAAGACGCGGTCGAAGCCGGCGGCTTCTGCGGCCTGTGCTTGGGCGATGACGTTGCCGAACGTGTCGGCACTGTCGACGCCGGGGTACGTGAAGTTGGGGATCTGGTAGCCGAGACGGGTCATGTGGTGCTCCTGTGGTGCGGACGATTGGCGGTCGATACAACGACGTTCTGACACTTTCGTTGGAATATGTCAGATCGGCATGCTGACACATTCATGCAAATGTGTCAAGGTGTGGCGATGGTGGCGCAGCCCGACGACGCGAAGCGGTCCGTGATCCACGCGGCCGCGATCAGCGAGTTCTCCGCGCGGGGCTTCAAGCAGACGTCGATGTCGAACATCGCCGCTGCAGCGGGCATGTCTCGGCCTGCGCTCTATCAGTACTTCAAGAACAAGGGCGACATCTTTGCGTCCGCCTTCGTCGCCCTCCTCGACGACTCTGCGAATGCTGCATTGGCAGAACTCGCGCGTGACATTCCGACAGCGGATCGGCTCGACGGTTTCCTCCAGCGTTTCGAGGGGGACCTGTGGGAGACGATGTCGGCGTCGCCGTATGCCGACGAAATCGTGAGCGCCAAGACTGAGCACGCGGCCGAGGGCGCCCTTGCGGTGATCGAACGGCTCCGCGTCGGCCTGGCGACCTTCCTCTCCGCCGAGTCCACCGTTGACGCTGCGACGCGTCGCTCGTGGATCGATCTCCTCCGGCTGTCGCCGCGTGGCTTCAAGCTCGA
>JAJCXU010000152.1 GCA_029263275.1 Ilumatobacter sp. | reverse complement strand
AGGCGAACTTCGACATCACCAGCATCAACGTGGTCGCCGCGAAGACCGCCGCCGGCGTCGACGAGGCGGCCGCAACGGCCGCGCTCGAGCCAATCGAGTCCACATTCCCTCAACTCGAGTTCGAGACAAACGACGAGTTCCGCGAGCGGATGGAGGGCCAGCTCGACTCACTCTTGGTCATCATCAATGTCTTCCTCGGCCTGGCGATTCTCATCGCGTTGCTCGGCATCGCGAACACGATGGCGCTCTCGGTGTTGGAGCGGACCCAGGAGATCGGCCTCATGCGGGCAATCGGCATGACACGACGCCAGACGCGCAGCATGATCCGTCTCGAAGCCGCAATCGTCGCGCTGTTCGGCGCACTGCTCGGCATCCTCATCGGACTGTTCTTCGGATGGATCGCGACGATCGCCATCCCGGATTCGATCATCAGCCGCGTCAGCATTCCGGTCGGCACCCTGATCATCTACGCCGTCGTGGCGACAATCGCCGGGCTCCTGGCCGCATCATTTCCCGCCCGTCGAGCCGCACGACTCAATGTGCTCGATGCGATTTCCACGACGTAACCGCGGCGGCGCGACAGCCGGGAGCACCTATGCGAGCGATGCCAACCATTCGCTCGCGACGTCGACCACCGCGTCGCCATCGGCCACGCGGCTGTTCATGCGGCGGAGAGCATCGGTGGTCAGCCGTTCGGACACACGATCGAGCGCGGGCTGGAGGTCGGCGCCCCACCGGTCATCCAGAGATCCTGCACGGCGTCTACCTCGGAACCGCCCATCCGGACAGCTGAGCAGCCGCACGTATCGGCCGTTGTCACCGTCGTTTCGCAGGGCGCCAGCCTCTTGGTGCCCGGGGCGGGATTTGAACCCGCACTCTCCCTGAGGAGAAGGGGGGTTTAAGCCCCCCGCGTCTGCCAGTTTCGCCACCCGGGCCGGATGCGTTCGCCCAGGCTACGTGCTGGGGCCTTGCGCACAGCTTGATCAGACACGGGGCCTGCCGACTGGAGCGACGATCATCGACGAGCGCTGATGACGTCGATCTCGTATCGGCTGAGCATCGGGTCGGCGGTGACGATCTGCATTGCCTCGAGCCCGGCTTGGGCAACGAGCATCCGGTCAAACGGGTCACGGTGATGCAGCGGCAAGCTCGGTGCGCGTTCGGCATGCTCCGCGCTGACCGGCAGCATCACAAAGCCCGACTGCTGGAAGACCTCGGTGAGGCCGTCCGGACACTCGATCTTGCCTGCGGAACGCTTGATGCCGAGCTCCCAGGGAGTGACTACTGAGACGGCCACGTGGTCCGCCTGCTCAATCGCTTCGACGGCGGCGGGCCCGAGCGACGGATCGCCTGCGACCCACCACAGTGCGACATGGCTGTCGAGCAGCAGGTTCACAGCGAGTCGGCCGAGGCATCGAAGTCCGCGACCACGTCAGCATCGGAACCAACGATGTCGCCGTGTACGTGCACCCGTCCGGCCCACGCACCACGGAGACGGGCGGGCTTGTCTGGCGGCCACGGAATGAGCTTTGCTGCGGGCCGACCGTTGCGTGCGATCACCACGTCGGCGCCATCTTCCACCAGGCGAATCAGCTCCGACAGCCGACTCTTGGCCTCGTGAGTGTTGACGACATGAGTGGGCATAGCTTTGAGCTTAGCTAGACCCGGACCTACTTCGATCACTACGCGGCGCCACGGGTGAGATCGCCTTGCACATCGCCGTCCATGACCAACCACAGGTCAGTCCGGACGCGGTCGGCCTGGGGCGGGAGCAACCGGTTCGTGACCACGACGCCTTCGATCATGTCGGCCAAAACCGCCGCACGGGGGCGACCCTTGACGCGGACCGAAACGACGGCACCGTTGGGGCGACGTCGGATGGCCCGGTCGATCCCGACCAGCCTCGGCGGGCAGCGATAGCTCGGTGCGTCGAGACCCATGCGTCGCGTGACACGGCTGAGCGTGCGTGCCGCATGGGCGAAATCGACGGTCGAGGCGAACTCCATACCTTCACTATGACGATGCGCGCTCACAGAGTTGGCAGGACGTCGGAGTTCGCTTGACCTCGATGGTCAGGCGGACGGCCCGTCAGCTGCCGCCGAGGTACAGGATCAGCTGTGCGTCATTGCGACCAGCGACTGGCGGCGCTTCGCCGAGCGGCAAGATCTCGACGTCGAGGCCGAGATCGGTACGCAATCGGTCGGCGGCCCCAGGGGCGGTCTCGACGTAGTAGATCACCGTGTTGGTCGTGCGGACGGCACCGACGAGGCCGCGCGCCTTGGTGTAGCCGAGGTCGGTCAACTGGTCGACGGTCGGCCCCAGCCGCTCCCCCACGGTCGACCCGTTCACCACCACCACCGAATAGAGCTCTCGAGGAAACGGCACTTCGAGTTCGAGGGGTTCGATCGTGGTGGTTGTCGTGGTCGCCACCGTGGTGGTGGTCGTCGACGTCGAGGTGGTGGTCGTGGTCGAGGTGGCCGGCGCGACCGTGGTCGTGGTGGAACTCGTGGTCGTGGTGGCCGGCGTTCCCTCGCCCCGACTCTCGAGTACGAAGACTACAGCGATGATCGCCACGATCAGACCGGCGACGACGGCGTTGATGATCGTGCTGCGGCTCACGGGGAAGGGACGTTCGAATCAGACGAAGGTCGCGCGTGCGATCCGTCGATCGGCTTCAGGAACGGTCGCGGCCGATGTAGACAGCGACCTGGTCGCCGTCGATCTGACCGAACTGGGGCGCGAACTCGATCGCCTGCACATCTGCTGGGTCCAGACCGAGCTGTTCAGCGACGAGCGCTGCCTCACGCTCGAACAGCGGGAAGAAGTAGACGACCGTGTCGTCAACGAAGGTGGTGCCGTCGGTAGCGCGGGTTGCGGTGTAGCCGGCGTCGCGCAGTTCGTTGCGAACACGGGTAGCGAGACCAGCCGTGCCTGCGCCGTTGACGGACACGACAATCAGGTCAGCGGGCGCAACGAGCGTGTCGACCTCGGTGGTCGTCGTGGTCGCAGCCGGTTCGGTGGTTGTTGTCGCGTTCTCGTCCGGCTCCTCAGCCACGTCTGGCTCTGCATCCAGTTCGGCATCCGGCTCGGCGGCAACCGTGGTGCTCGGAGCAGCGGTGGCCACCGGAGCGACCGTCGTCGTCGAGGCGATGGACTCGGGCACGATGATGGTGGCATCGGTGCCCACGTTGTTCGGCGGACCGGCGATCGCAACGCCCGCGAGCGCACTGATCACTGCGACAATCACGTAGGCCATCCACTGGTTCTTCATGCGGGTCCGAGGCTACCCACCGGGCCGAGGCTCTGCCGGACCTCTGCCAACTATTCGTCAGACGACCACGACGCGGCGCCTCAACGCCGGTAGGTACAGTTCGACATCGTGAGCGAGGTGGACGAGGCAGCCAACATCGATCCGCTGGCTGCGCTCACGCCGATTCAACGCAAGACACTCGAGGCTTTGCGGCGCAGTGGCGAGCCGCTGGTGTTCGACGAAGATCTGGTTGCCGACATCCGGACCGAGATGCGCGTCGCGCTCGACCACTTTGCCGAACGACTCGACGACGGCCAAGACCTCTTCGTCACCAAGCACCGCATTGCCTCGGTGCTCGACTGCGAGGCACACTTCCTCGCGCCGGACGAGTTCGAGTGGACACCGGCATCCGCAAAGGGCCAGATCGCTCACCGCGCGATCCAGCTGCTGCTCGGTTGGCGCGGCGAGCCCTCCCCCACCGATCTGGTCGACGAGGCGATGGCGCGACTCTCCGACGAAGACCGCGGCATCGGGATGTGGATCGCCACGCTCGGCAAGGGCGACGAAGCCGACGTGCGCGGCCTGTCGACGGAGCGGGTGACGAAGTTCGTCGAGAGTTTCCCGCCGCTCGACCGGCGTGCCAACCCGGTCACCGAGGCAGCCGTCCAGTGGCCGGTATCTGGGCCGATCCTGTTGCGGGCCCGAGTCGACCTGATGATCGGCCGCCCTGCAGGCCACGAGAGCCGCAAGGTGATCATCGACTTGAAGACCGGCCGAGTGGGTCCGCGGCATCGCCAGGATCTTGGGTTCTACGCACTGGTCGAGACCCTCGTACGAGGTGTCCCGCCGCGCAAGCTGGCCACGTTCTACCTCGATGCCGGCGAGGCGCAGACCGAAGACGTGAGCGAGCGACTGCTGCGCACCGCGGTACGCCGCACGCTCGATGGCATCAATGCCATGGTTGAGCTTGGCAGTGAAGGCAGGCCGCCGATCAAGCGGCCCGGCAGCAGCTGTCGCTGGTGCCCACTCGCCGAATCATGCACCGAAGGCCAAGCCCACATGGCCACCTTCGACAACCCCTGAACGCGGGTCCACCCTTCGCGTGAGCACAAGCTCCGCCCGACAGACCATGTGCTCACACGAAACCAGCGGCCAACCCTTCGCGTGAGGACAAGCTCCGTCCGACAGACCAAGTGCTCACACGAACAGCTGCCCGAAAATGCAGAAGAGCGCCGCCCCGGAGGGCGACGCTCTTCCTTACGGAAGTATCAGTTGTTCAGTTCAGGCAGTGACGCTGCGGCGGCGCACTTGCGACACACCGAAGAGTCCAGCGCCGACGGCGAAGAGGCCGAGAGCGATGATCGTCATCGTGCTGGTTCCGTTGGAACCCGTTGCCGGGAGTCCGCCGGGAGGCGTTGCCGGAGCAGCGACCGTGACGGTGAACGAGCCAGCGCCCGCACCGGTGTAGGTGCCTGGGTAATCGCCAGCGGTTGCGGGAGCGGTCAGCGAGACCGTTGCCTTGCCGCCGGTGCAGTTTGCGTTGGTGGTGGCGCCGTTGAACACAACAGCGACGGCGGCGCCGTCAGGTGCGCAATCCACGGTGACCGTGAAGGTGGCGCCGGGAGCCGGCGAGGCCGGGGCGATCACTGGAGCCGTGGCTCCGGGTGGGTACGTAGCCCCGTCAGCAGCGTGAGCCATCTGCCCAAAACCAAGTACGGCAACAGCGGTAGCAGCCATGGCAAGCAAGATCTTCTTCATCGAGATTCCTTCCGTAGTACGAACACCCAGCAAGCTATCGCAAACGGCCCCCGAAGTCCACCCCAAACAGCTTCATCCGGGCCAGTCCTGTCATCACGAGCAACACCCAAATCGGTGAGAATCTCCTGGTCAGGGCGTGCGATCGGCGAGTGGTTGTTCCCACACTGTCGGTGAGAACGTGAGATCAGCCGGGTCGCGGCCGAGTTGCTCAGTCGTCAATCCGTCCAATGCGAACTCCAAATGGAACGATGCCGACTCTCCCGAAGTGAGGTCCACATAGCGCGAATACGTCATCCACCCTGCTGCCGGCCAGGTTTCAAACCCAATCTCCTCGCCGTCTGCCGTCGCACTGGCCATGCGTGTGGGGCCGTAGAACGTCACGTAGAGACGGGAGAAGCCGTCGGGTTCGTCGATCAGATTTCCGATGACATAGTCCGGCAGGCCGGCCGCGGGGGCGTTGTTCGTCAGCGTCACGTCGGCGACCAGGCTCCTGGTTCCATGCGGAGTGACGGCGACCTGGACGTCGACAGCTCGTTCAAGAAAGACGTCAATCTTGTTCCCGCTCCCGTTTGTCACGGACACAGAGAATCCGCCGTCGTCGGGGTCGATCTCCGGAAGCGACCCCAACATCCCGACATTGTCGAGCATCGTTTGCTCTTCAGGGTCGTCGGTCCACATCAGCAGACGCCGCTCGGCGACCAGGGGTCCAAGGTCGCGAGCGACCACGGTGGGATCCGGGAGTGCACCGGCGAGCACCGCGGCAATGGCACCCGTTCCAAGCGAATCCAGCGCGTCGATGCGGTCCGCGTTGCTCTCACCGGAGAGCACGTATTGATCTCGCATGATGAACTCCGCGGCATCGTCCGGCCCGACCACGGTCTCGAATGTCGGAACCGCGATCGGTCCCGAGTACGTCATCAATGCCTGGACCACGTGGGGATCCAAGACGACCACGCCATCGAGTTGCTCACCGCGCCCCTGCGGATAAATGATGTCGATGGCCTCAGCAGTTTCGGGGAAGTTCGCCGACATTGTCACGTTCGAAGCAAGAGTGCTCCCGACGGCTCCGCCGGTCGCCGCGGTGAACCCGAACTTGCCATAGTGCTGGAGCAGTTCCTCCGGACATGTGGAGCAGTCCGTCAGGTGGAACGCCGAGTTCAAGAGAGCTGTTCGGCCGAAGTCCGTGACCCGCAATCGACCCTGCTCGGCTTCGAGGACGGCGAAACTTCCGACGAAGCCGCCAAGTCCGCGCGCCTCTGCCGGCGATGTGAACAACAGTAGGTACCGGCGCAGCCCTTCGTCCCCGAGCATCCGTGGGGCGAGCCGGACCGCGTCGATGGCATTGACCAGTCTTGGCTCGTTCGCCCTGAACTCATCATCGAGTTCGATCAACTCATCCCGCACGCGCCCGATGAGCCACGGCGATGCGACATGATCGACCTCGACGCGCAGCGCGATCAGCGCGGCCTGGACACGACGAAGGGGTGCCTCGACACCGCGAACCGCCCCAAGGTCGATCTGCCCGCCGGTCACGGAGAGTTCTGAGACATCAACTTGCCGCAAGGCCCCTGCTGCCTCCGCCGTCGCATCGGCCGCAGCTGCGGACAGCGTTGCGGCTGCCGATACGTTCTGCGACAGGCCGGGGACGAATCGGCCGGGAACAGCCAATACGCCGCCCAGCTGACGATCCGCTGAGCCGAAGGATGCTGACGCCTGTTCGAAGAACTCCGCAGCAGCCTCGTAGTCACCCGTGTTGAGTGCTCCCACGCCTTGCCGTGCCACTCTGGCTCCCGAGGTGATGTCAGGGCGCGCACTGACCGCGGCCAGACCGACCGAGATCGAGCCGGCAATGAGCAAGCACCCAACTCCGGCGACGGCGAACCCTGCCGAGCGTCGGACGCTCGATGGACGTCGTAGCACTCCGAGCACGAACACCGCTGCGCAGACCGAGAACCCGACGATTGCCGAGAGTCCGAAGAAAACGTCGAGTTCGGACCGAATCAAGATGTTGACAGCGACTCCACCGACCATCGAGCGCACCACCGTTTGGTCGCTGCGCCGAATGCCGACGTCAAGCCCAGCCAAGAAGCCAAGCCCGGCCATCGCTGCGCCGAGTGGTTCGAATGCCACGGCTGCAGCAATTCCAGACGACCCTGCGACGACCCACCAGGGCGCCGAAGCCGATGCCCACACCACTGCACCAACGACGAGGACGACCAGCAGAATGTCGATGATTGTGCGCCCAGTCGGCGATGCGCCGGCAAGCGTGGCGGAGACTCCTGCGCCGACAGCAATACACACCGCAAGTCGTTCATCGACGCGGTTGCGCCGAATGAAGCGTTGATTCATGCTTCAGCTGGCGTAGCGATCGGAGTGGGGGCGGGCTGATCACTCCGCTGGGTGTCTGAGGCCACGGGCGCGACGGTCGAATATCCGCCATACCTGTACTCGGTTCTTGCAGTCTTCGCAGCGCGGTTCAACACGACGCCGACCACCGGAGCGGTCACTCGGTCCAGTCGCTCGGCGGCTTCGGTGACGTTGGACTCCGTGACGAGGCCGGCATGCGCCACGATGAGCACACCGTCGACCGCTCCCGACAACGCCACCGAATCAGACACGGGCAGGATTGGCGCCGAGTCGACGATGACATATTCATAGTGCTTCGCCATCTCGTTGAACAATGCACGAGTCCGACGGGCGCTCAACAACTCGCTCGGATTGGCAGGTACCGAACCCGACGTGTACACCGACAGACTTGGGCCACCCTCGATCGGGATGTGTTCAACCAGGCCCTTCGGGTCGGCGCCGA
>JAJCXU010000151.1 GCA_029263275.1 Ilumatobacter sp. | reverse complement strand
GTTTCACCCGCCGGAGGGCGCACCGCAGAGCTACGTGTTCAACGTCTTCGTCAACGGCACCCATCCGCTGTTCCCGTGGCTCGGCTTCTTCTGCGCGGGCATCCTGCTCGGGCGACTGCTGGGCAAGCCTGGGTGGCGGGTGACCGTCGGCGGTATCGGCGTGATGCTCTTCGCCGTCGCGACCGGCGCACACAATGTCGCCGACACGCCGTTCACGGCGCTCGTGCTGTCGACCGAGCCGACCAGCCGAGGTGCGATCTACTTCATCAGCGCACTCGGCACGGCGCTCGCGGCCTACGTCGTCATCGACATCGTCGCCGAACAATTCTCGAGCACCGTCGATCCGTTGCGCCGAGCAGGTCAGATGTCGCTGACGCTGTACCTCCTCCACATTGTCGTGTTCAATTTCGTGGTCGACTGGATGGGCTGGGTCACCCCGGCCGGTCTGCCGACGTCGCTGCTGTTCGCGGGTGCGTTCTGGATCGCGGCAATCGCTCTCGCCAATGTCTGGCACCGCCGACTCGGTCGCGGGCCCGCCGAACGGATCTATCGAGCCATCGGCGGCTGATCGACTAGAAGTTCTGGACTTCGTCGAACGTGTTGCAGCGATTCGGGTCGCCGGTCTCGAAGCCGCGCTGGAACCACTGCTTGCGTTGCTCGGACGTGCCGTGGGTGAAGCTTTCCGGGCTGACTCGTCCTTGCGTCTGCTGCTGAATGCGGTCGTCGCCGACCGCTTCGGCTGCGTTGATCGCTTCACCGATCTCGGCACGGTTGTCGAACTGACCACGACGGTTCGCGTCGTTGGCCCACACTCCGGCCAGGCAGTCGGCTTGTAGCTCGAGCGCGACCGAATACTTGTTGGCATTGCGTTGGTCGTTCTGCTGCAGCTGACGCATCTGAGCGTTGATGCCCAGCACGTTCTGGATGTGGTGCCCGTACTCGTGGGCCACGATGTACTGCGCAGCAAGATCGCCCGGCGCATCGAACTGCTCCTGCAATTGCGCGAGGAAGTCGAGGTCGAAGTAGACGAGCTTGTCGGCCGGACAGTAGAACGGCCCGGTCTGAGCCGACGCCTGTCCGCAGCCGGTGTTGGTGAAGCCCGAGAAGAAGACGGTCTGGGTGACGTCGTACTCCTGGTTGAACGACTGCGGGAACTCTTCAAGCCAGAATTCCTGCACATCGATGGTGGCACCGCACAGGATCTGTTCGGCTTCGCTGCTGCAGGCTTCGTCGTCACCGCCGGTCGATTCACTCGATGCCGCCGTGCTCCCGCCGCCGATGCCGGCGGTCTGGCCAGCAGCGCCACCGAGCAGCTTCGGCAAGAAGAGCGTCGCGAGCAGCACGATCACACCGATCATGCCGCCGCCGGCCTTGAGACCACCGAGACCGCCACCACCAGCACCCCCGCCACCGCCGCCAAGTGCGCCACCGAGAATGTCACCGAGACCGCCACCGCCGCTGCCGCCGAGACCGCCGCCTCCCGAGCTCTGCCCCCGTCGGTCGTCAATCATGCGCGAGTCGCGCGACCTGATCTTCGTCATGGCGCCATTCTCACAGAATTGGCCAGCGGTTCCTCGACTTCCTCACCGACGCGCGTGTTGCCACGTCGAGAGGCGAACGATCAGCGAGTCGCAGGCTGCTCGGCCCGGGTGGCGCCGCGGGCGTCGCGGCGAAGCCCACGCCACCCCACTGCACCGGCCCCGATCAACGGTCCCGAGTCGGCGAGTCGCGACGGCGTGATCCTCGCGCCGATGCTGTACGGCAGCTTGACGTGTTCATCGAGTGCCACCTGCGCCGAATGGAAGAACGTCGCTGCGAACCCCAAGGCCACGGCGCCGCCAACGACGACGAGCGAGAGGTCGAGGGAGTTGCAGATCGAGGCCGCCGCCCGGCCGACCAGCGTGCCGGTCCGCTGCATGATCTCGTAGGTCGGCTCGGTTGGTGGGCGGCCGGTGATCTGCTCGATCGCGAGGCCCGAAGCCTCGGCTTCCAGGCAGCCCTGTGCACCACAGCCACATCGACGACCGCCGGGCTCGACGATGATGTGCCCGACATGGCCAGCATTGCCCGACTCACCGTCGAGGAGCTCTCCGTCGAGCACAACCCCTCCCCCGATCCCGGTGGAGACGGTCATGGCGCAGAAGTTCGGGTGGCCCTGCGCTGCGCCCAACCACCCCTCCGCCAAGGCGAGTGCTTTGGCATCGAGATCGCCGTAGACGGCCAACTTCGTGAGCTCACGCAGACGTCGCCGCAACGGAAACTCTTGCCAGCCGGCGATGTTGACGGGCGACACCGTTTCGAGCTGCCGTGTGACCGGACCGGCACTTCCGACGCCGACACAGCGAATGCGCGTATTCTGCTCGACCGCCTGCAATTCCATGTCCGCGATGAGCCCAGCGAGAGCGGTCCAGTGCGACTCGGGGCCGACATCGCGTTCCACTTCGACACGCGCCCGGGCAACAAGTTCACCGCGGGCGGTGATCAAACCGGCTGCAAACTTCGTCCCGCCGATGTCGACACCGAGCACGACGTCGGTCAAGGGCATCGGGGCAGATTCGACCCCGTCAACGTCCTCGACGGCTTGATCGTCGCGCGCCGCGCTGCGCTCGGTGTGATTCCCTTCGACCATCGGACGCCGACGGTATCGGTCGTGCTCGGAACCGCATCGAAATTCATGCTCTACTTCACCAAGATTCCTGCCGATACAAGATCACCGGCCTGTGCCTGTCGATCCTCACCATGACCGCTCCATCTCGCTCTCACCCCCTCCTCCACCCCAGGCGCCCGAGCGCGAGCCGGCGTCGTGTCGCCGCGATCGTGGCGCTTGCTGTGCTCGCCTCGACTGGCTCTGCGGTGTTGGCGGCGCCCGAAGAAGACCCCGCCCCCGACGGCGCCGAGGCGGAGGACAACACAGACACCGCCACGGTCCCTGGCGACAGCACGACCACCACGACGCTCCCGCCGACCGACACCACCACCACGACCGCCACCACAACAACGACCACGACGACGCTTCCGCCAACCGACACCACGACAACGACCACCACCGCGGTCCCGGCCACGACCACCACGACCACCACGACCACACCGGCGACAACGACACCTCCCGTCACGACCACCGCCCCGGCACCGCAGAACATCACGGTGTATCCCGAAG
>JAJCXU010000150.1 GCA_029263275.1 Ilumatobacter sp. | reverse complement strand
GTTTCCTGCGGTGACGGATCACTCTCCACAGGTCCGGCCGCAGGGCCTTGTGCGCTGGCCGTGGGGGGGACAGCAGCAATGGCGACCCCGCAGAACAGCGAAAGCACACACAATCGTCGCACCACCGCAGCCTAGCGCCGCTTGCCCTGCGACGCGAGTGAAAGGTGCATTGCGGCGATTGCAGGCCTCGCCGCCTTCGGACCGCTCGGTACAGCACCACGCCATCGTTTCGCCGTGCTTGCTCCAGTCGGTGCGAGTCCAGCGACGCACCGTTGCGGTCTCGGTGTCGGCATCGACTTCTGCCCAGTCGATGCGGAGCGGGAGCTGCCAGCAGACCGAGGGCTTCCACTCGGTTGGTGACTCGTCGGACTCGACTGCAGCGATGTGCAGTGCGCATCCCTCGCCGCCGGCGAAGCCAGGTCGGTTGAGGAAGATGCAAGCACCGTCGACGACGCGAGTGTGTGTGCGTTCGTCGTCGCCGTAGATGCTGAGTGCACCCGGGGTGCTTTCAGGGTCGTGGGCGACGTCGAAGAATTGGAAGTTGTCGGCGGACAGCATCGCGGCGTACGCCTGCACTTGCATCGCTTCGTTCTGACCGGCGGGCCCGTCACCGAAGTGCGCGCCCAGCGAGCAGCAGCCTTGGTTCAGTTCGGTGGCGTCCTCCTGCAGAATGCCCTTGCAGCCGTTGCCAAACAGGCACGTCCAGTTCGAGGTGAGGAAGTCGCGCTCGAACCGCCAGACCGTGTCGCCGCGGTCGATCTCGATGTATGGGTCGCTCATCGCAGTCAGAGGTCGGCGAAGAAGATGTCGCGGCCACTGCGCCCGACGTCGACGGGCTCGACCTCGTCATCGTCGTCGGCCGTGTCGTCGGTTTCTCGCGGGAAGAGCTCGAGGCGGTTGGCGCGTTCCACTCCGACCGTGGCACCGTCGGGCGAGATGGCGACGACGTCTCCGACGAGCGTTACCGGGGTGACCGCCTCGGCCGTGAGTGACAAGTAGCCGGCCGACGTCGGAACGATCGGCTGGCATCCGTCGGCGGCACCGAGCACGTCGGAGCTGGCGAGCGCTTCGGCGCTGATGGTGCCCGTCTCCAGGTCGAGGACTGCGATCTCGCCCGCCGCGTCGCGTTCGACGATCAGACATGCGCTGCGATGGGGCGCGAGTTGGTCGACACCCGAAGTCGTGGGCCGAGCTCCGGGCAACTCGGCGAGGACGGTGCCATCGGCGTCGATCAACGCGGTTCCCATCTCGCCGACGACGACGAGGCGGTCGCCGCGGGTGGCCACATGGCCTGACTCGACGGTACCGATCGACAGGCTGCCGAGTTCGGTGATGTCGCCATTGCTCAGCGAGAGCCCGAGGACCTCACCGTCGATGCCAACAAGAATGACCCTGCCGGCCACGATCATGCCGGCGCGGACCGATGCGGTCTGGGCAGCGACGCCGGGGTCGCCCGCATGATCGAAGACCGCGACGTTGGCGTTGGTCCCGACGTTGACCACGGTGACCACGATGTCGTCGTTGACCGCGAGGGCGAGGCCGGGGAAGAACGATGGATCGTCACGATCGAAGGAGAAGAGGACGCTCTGGAAGTTGCCGGTGTCGGTGACGAGCACGTGGCGTCCGGCGGGTTCGGTGCGTGCCTGGGCGAGGTCGTAGCGTGCTCCCGGCACCGTGTCGGCGGCTGCGGTATCGATGACCTCGGCTGTCGGGCCGTGCACCATGACCAGTTGTTCTGACGACTCGTTCTGCGCAACGACCGTCTGCGTGCTGCCTGATGGCCTGAGCAAGGCGCCGGTCGAGGCGATCTCGACCGTGGTCACGTCGTCGGCGATCGTGATCTCCGCCTTGGCGTCGAGCGGCACCACGGCCAGGGCATCACGATCGATGCTGATCAGCGTGCTGCCGACGACCTCGGTGTCGGAGAGCGAGGAGAGCCCGAAGCGGAACCGGTTGGTCTCTTCGCCGTTGGTGTCGGTGATGACCACGGTGCCGGCGGTGTTGTCGACGGTGACCACACTGTTCCACTCAGCGCTGCCGAAGCCTGATCTCGGTCCGTCGTCGTCGCCACCAAGGAGTTGGCCCACGAGAACAGCGACGACCGCGATGACGGCAACGACCAGGCCGACCACAATCGCTCGGCGGATGAGGTAGTTCGGACCGCGCCAGTCGCTGCCGTCGTCGTCGGTGTCCCACACGGTCTTCTCGACGGGCGCGGGCTCACTTCCATCGGTTCGGCGTCGGCGACCCGGATCGGTTCGGCGCCGGGTGCGATCGACGTCGGGCAGACCACCGCCGTCGTCGAAAATCGGCGGGCGAGAGTCGGACATCGCTCTGGATCGTAGGCGTTGTAACGTCAGTCGCATGGAGTTTGCGTGCCCACGTTGTCAATCGACGGTGACCCAGGACTTCTACGGCCCCTGCGACGAGTGCTGCGGCGTGCTCCGAGCGACGATTCGTTCCGATGCACGTGACGTCGACGTGGCGGAGTACGAGCCGAAGATGAACGTGACTCCGAACGCCGTCGCCCTCAAAGACGACTGACGTTCGGGTCGCGTGGCGCGTCGTTGGCTACGGCACGAGGATGGCAGCGGCCTCGTCGTGCGAGACACAATCAGACGAGTCGCCGTGGCGATCGAGGAAACCTTCATGGCCGCAGGTGCACTTCCATCGGATGACCGACCCGTCAGGGCCGTTCCAGAAGCTGAGCACGTTGCGACGGGTCATCAAGACCTTGGAATCGTGAGTCGGGCAGAACGGAGCAAACATCATGTGGCAAGAATGCGCTGGTGCGTGTCATTCTGCCAATGGCAGAATTGCCGACATGAGCAAGAAAAACGACACGTTGCAGAGGCAGGAACGCGAGCATCGAGTGGCAGTTCTCATGTTCGATCGGCCGGCGATGTTCGAAACCGCCGTGGCGATCGAAGTGTGGGGCAACGATCGGACCACGATGGGTGTGCCGTACTCCGAGGTGCGACTCTGCAGTAACGAGGGCCCGCGCCTGCGCGTCGAGAGTGGATTCGACCTGGTGCTCGATCACGATCTCTCAACGCTCGAGTGGGCTGACACGATCATCCTCCCCAACGGCGGGCGCCCGAGCCCGACGATCGACTACGACCCCGAGGTGATGGATGCGCTCCGCACGGCGTACGCCCGTGGAGCTCGGATCGTTTCGTTCTGCTCGGGGGCCTTCCCGCTGGCGGCGACCGGCCTGCTCGACGGGCGGAGCGCCACCACGCACTGGGTCTACATGAAGCAGTTCACCGCCCGGCACCCGTCGATCGAAGTGAAGCCTGACGTGCTGTACACCGGTGGCGACCGGCTGTACACCTCGGCGGGCACGTCGGCGGCGATCGATCTGTGTCTACATCTCGTGCGGGAGGACTGGGGCGCCGAGGTGGCCAACACGATTGCCCGACGCATGGTGGTGCCGCCACACCGCGACGGGGGCCAGGCGCAATACATCGATCAGCCCGTCCCGCACTCCGACGATGTCGAGGGCGATCTGCGTGCCGTGCTGCAGTGGGTCGAAGGCAACCTGCAGCGAAATCTGACCGTCGATGAGCTGGCGCGGCGGGCGGCGATGACGCCGCGCACGTTTGCTCGCCGGTTCAAGGCCGCAACCGGCACCACCCCGCTGCAGTGGATCCTGCACCAGCGAGTTGTGGCCGCACAGTCCGCGCTCGAAACCACCCACGCCACGATCGACGACATCGCCGCCACTTGCGGCTTCGGCTCAGCCGCAGCTCTGCGCCAGCACTTCACCAAGGTCGTCGGCTCCACCCCGAGCAACTACCGAGCCACCTTCACCCGCGTCCCCGCCGCCTGACTCGAATCCCCGGCCAGCTCTGCCCGCTCAGCACAGCATTGCTGCCCCTTCCGGGCAGAGAACGACCGGCGGACGGGATCAAGAAGTGCGAAACGTCTGAGGTGGGAGATCCTCAGAGGCCGCTATCGTGAGGGTGCCTCTGGGGACGTAGCTCAGTTGGCAGAGCACTTGCTTTGCAAGCAAGATGTCGTGGGTTCGATTCCCATCGTCTCCACCAACACATCAATCGGCAAAGCCCCTGGTAGCAGCGCTGCCGGGGGCTTTCTGGTTCTCTCGCCGCTCAGCGGGCGATACGCCCGGACTCATAGGCCCACATTGCGATCTCGACGCGATTGCGTACGCCGAGTTTGGAGGTGAGGCTCGCGAGGTGGGTCTTCACGGTGCTGAGGCTGATGTGAAGATCCTCGGCGACTTCGGCATTCGTCCGTCCGGCGGCCACAGAGCGCAACACCTCTTCCTCACGAACGGTCAAAGCGTCAACGGGTTCAGCGGATGGTGTGGTTCCGGCCGTGAAGTGAGCGAGGAGGCGGGCGGTGATGCTCGGAGCGATCAATGCGTCGCCGTCGGCGGCAGCGTGGATCGCCTGGACGAGCAGCTCCGGGCCGGCATCCTTCAGCAGGAAGCCACGAGCGCCCGCTTTGAGCGCGCCGTGGACGTACTCGTCGAGATCGAACGTGGTGATCACGACCACCGGGATCGGGTGGGCGACGTCGGGGCCAGAGAGGAGCCGGGTGGCCTCGATGCCGTCGAGTCGTGGCATCCGGATGTCGAGCAGGCAGACGTCGGGCCGGAGTCGTTGCGCCGACTCGACCGCCTCTCGCCCGTCCGCGACTTCAGCGACCACCTCGATGCCCTCCTGTGCATCGAGGATCATCCGAAGTCCGGTCCGCACGAGGTCCTGGTCTTCGGCGACGAGCACCCGGATCGTCATCTCCTCGCTCCGTCGATCGGGATCGTCGCGGCGACTTCCCAGCCGCCGTCACGATGCGGTCCGGCGCGAAACGACCCTCCGAGCAGACTGGTTCGTTCCGTCATGCCGACGATGCCGAAGCCGGTCAGGTCGGGCTCCGATGCGCCGACTCCGTCGTCGATCACGTGGACCGACACGTCGAGGTCTGTCGCGACGATGCTGACATCGACGCGCGTTGCGTCGGTCGCGTGGCGGCGCGCATTGGTGATCGATTCCTGGGTGATCCGGTAGACGGCAGCCCCGGCGCTCGCGTTCACGTGGCCGAGGTGACCGTCGACCGACACGTGGACGACAGGCGTCGTCTCGTCGACCGCCGTCGCCAGCGACTCGATGTCGGCAACCCCCGGCTGCGGGGCCAGCTCGGCGGCGTCGAAGTCGCGGAGGGCGCTGACGATGCCGCGCATCTCGGCGAGCGTGCGCGACGCCGCGTCTTCGATCACGCCGAGCGCTTCCATTGCGGCCTCCGGGCGCGTCGCACCGACCACCTGTCCCGCCTGCGCCTGGATGGCGATTGCCGAGACGTGGTGCGCCACCGTGTCGTGGAGTTCCCTCGCGAGCAGCTCGCGCTCGCGCTCCCTCGCGTCCTCGCGGACACGATCCCGACTGCCGACGAGATGTCGGACTTCCACGCCCACGACTGCCGGGAAGAGCACGACGATCGTCGCGCCGATGGCGTCGCCGATCGTTTCCCCACCGGCGAGCAATCCAACGATCAACGGGATGAATGGCAGGCAGAGACCGAGTGCAGCGTGGCGCCCCGATGCCCATCGGAACAGGGCATAGGGGAAAACGAGTAGGAACGCGAAGGAGTAGATCTCGAGGGGCCCGTCCGCAGCAAGGCGGGCCACGACATCGAGTATGGCGACGGAGCCGAACGCGATGGTCGCCATCGCCAGCGGCTGCGTGCGCCGCCACAGTACCGTGAGGCCCGCGAGCACGACGCTGATGGTCGCGACCGCGGGCCATCTGAGATCGGTCCGCAAGATCCCCTCGACGACGGCGCCGGTGGTGATCGCCGCGACGAGCCAGTAATCGCGCTGCACGCGTCGTGGTGGATCGGGCACAGCGGGGACCTCAAGGACCGACCGGAACAACACGGTCAACTGAGAGATACGACGACCCACGGTGTCAGCGTAGAGAACTGCGCCCGACGTGGTATCGGCCGAACGGACGATTGTGGGCCGACCGATCGGACCAGTCGGATCGGTCCGATGGGCCGATGGACCGAGCTGCGGATCGTTGGATCATGGACGACGGCGTCGAAGTCCGACGCGTTGTGCACTGTCCTCGGAGGATCCATGTCATCTCTGCTTCACCGGCTTGGCCGGTTCTCGGCCCGCCATC
>JAJCXU010000149.1 GCA_029263275.1 Ilumatobacter sp. | reverse complement strand
ATGCCCGAACCAGCCATCTGACTTCGTCATCGGCGTGCACATCAGCAGCGCGAGTTCAGCATCGCACTCTTGTCGCTCGTTGAGCGGTCAGGCAGCGCCCGGCTCGACCATGTCGCCCAACACGGTCAGCACCGCCTTGAGACACTGTGCTGCTTGGCGCGCCGACGGCTGCTCCACCATCCACGTGATCAACCAACCAGCGGCAACGTTCGTGACCCCGGTGCGTGAGCGCAGCCCCTCGATCGCGTCGCTCCACGTGGAAGTTCGCGCCTGATCGCTTCGATGCGAATCGTCGACGAGCAAGATCTGCGCCATCAGCTCAGCAGCCTCGGGACAACCCGCTGCTCTTCGCACTTCATCCACCAGCTCGAACGGCTCCCATCCAGCGGTCCAGAGATCGAGGCTGATGAGACGCAGATCGAGTTCGAGACCTCTGACGAATCTCCCGATCGCGACGTCGCACTCAGGACATCCGGCGGTGGTTGCTCCTTCGTCGACCGGCTGTCCCCAGACCTTGATAGTGCCTTATGGATCTACCGAGCACGCATTCTGCAGTCCAAGACTGAACCACGGAGGAAGAAAACAACGCCACTTGTTCGAGGAGGCTTCCATGAAGTGGGACACGCGATCCCTGCTGTCGCTGGTCGTCGGTGCTGCCCTGCTGGTGGCGTCCTGTGGCGGGGGTGCCGACCCGCCGGGAGCGGGTGACGAGGTCTCGGCGCCGGATTCATTGACGGTCGGGTCGACCACTGATCCGTCTGCGACCATCCTGTCGGCACCGACGACTGAGGTGGAGAGCGAACCTACGATCGACGAGACTGACGGAATCGAGCCGCCGGCTGACATCGCCGCCACTACTGCACCAGACCCGGCGGCTTGGCTCATCGACGACGAGGGCGCGATCACCCCCGGCGACCAGTTGCTCGTTTACCTCACCGAGGGCAGCGGGCGCGATACGGCGGACACGGTGGCAGGCGCCCTCGGCGGCGAGGTCATCGGCCAGATCGACATCGTCGATCTCTGGCAGATCCAGATCCCCGCCACCGACCAAGACGGGCTCGACGAGGCGATCGGTGCCGCACAGGCGGTCAAGGGCGTCGAGTTGGCGTTCCCGAATGACACCGCGACGACATACGAGGAGATCTGGGGCGTCCCGATCAGCCCACTTGACGACCCGGTGTACGCCGGCGCCCTCGGCGATGGCTACCGCATGATCGGCGTCGAGCAGGCCTGGCAGTACCTTCGCGGCAGCGGTCTCACGTCGCACCCCGTTCACGTCGGTGTGACCGACTCAGGGGTGTGGAAGGGCACCGGCGAGTTCGACGGAAACGTCACAATCCGCGAGACATCCCCCGGTACCGGCGTCCGCGCCGCTCCGAGCGCGGTGTGGGTGGAGCAGGCGGACGGCACGTCGGTCAACGCAGGTGCCGACCCCGGCGGCGGCCATGGCACAGGCGTCACGTCGATCGTCGGAGCCGACGGCGACAATGGCGGCGTCGCGGGCATCGCCAGCCCACTCTCGCAGTTGACGATCACAACAACCGACGCGTTCGCTCCGCCCTACGGCAATCTCAGCACCTTCGACCAGGTGCCGGCCGACGCCAAGAACGACGCCCAGATCACGTTCCCGAACGGCATCTCGTACACCAACGGAGCCCTCCAGGCGATCGCCGAGCAGGTCGGCGACGGCGCCCAGGTGATCAACATGTCGTGGGGCTGCGCCAAGCGTCCGTGTCATCCGGGAACGGTCAAAGCGTATGGACTGTTCTTCCGCAAGATGGCTGCTCGCTACCCGAAGGTGCTCTTCGTCGCCGCTGCCGGCAACGACGGCGTCGCGCCGCCATCGGACTGGCCTGCCGGATTCGCGCTCGACAACATGATCACTGTCGGCAACGTGATGAACGATGGCACCACCGCCGCGAGCAGTAACCGCTCGAGCGACACGTTCGAAGTCACCTTTGCAGCACCCGGCCAACAGGCCGTGACCGGCGTCGACGCCAGCGGCAATGTCATCAACGACCAATACGACTACCCGGGTGGTGTCCGCTTCGGCGGCGGTACCAGCATGGCCGCGCCCCAGGTCACCGCGGCCGCTGCGCTGCTCAAGTCGATCGACCCCGAACTGACAGCGGCTGATGTGAAGGCCCTGCTGGTTCGTACCGCCCGCACCTCGATCAAACGGTCCGACGGCACCGACCAGGCGATCGACGCCAGTGTCGGTGGCCGGGTGCTCGCCGTGGACCGAGCGGTGTTCGAGCTCATCAAACAGGAACGCGCAAAGCTGGGCCTCAAGCCCGCCGAGCTCTCCCCGGAGTACCTCGAACAGCTCGGCACCGTGAAGTCGGTTGCTGTATCCACCGACGATCCGCTCACCTGGAACGTGCGTGGCATCGTCGAAGCATGCGACCCCGGCTGCACGAGCGAAACAATCAACGTGTCCGCTGACGGGTCCTCGATCGGTGGGGACACCTCTCAGGCTTTGGGTGGTCCCGGTGAGGCGAACTGGTCGGTCACCGTGTCCGCCTATCCCGCCTACCTCACAGTGCAGCGCACCGACAACGGTGCCGGAAGCCTCATCACCATCGATCCGCTACAGATCGACGGTCACTACCTCGGTTCTGTGCAGATCGCGGACACCAACTGCGGTGAGGGAGTCTCGTTCGACGCAATCACATACTTGATCGAGTTCGATCTCGCAACGACACCCGATGGGGGCGGCACCGTCACCACGACACTCACCTTCGCCGGCGGGCGAGTGACCTCCGCGGCATCACTCAAATGGGACTCCAACGGGGTCCACTGGCTCGTCCCGGAATTCGGAGACGCCGACGTCCAAGGTGCCGCGACAACGAGCGGTGGTTCCATCAGCATCGCGGGCCCTTGGCTGAACTACTTCACCTTCAGTAATCAAGGCGAAGTAGCGGCTCGATGCCCCTTGACCGGCACGTGGCAGGCGACGCGAACGACCTGAACCGGACTGCCTGCGTCTGACCATTCGGTCGGGACGACATTGTGGGTGTGGAGGCCGAATTGAAACGCGCGAGCACGTCATCGACTCCCCACTACCGGATTGAACCAAGTCCAGGTGATCGAGTGCAGCCGACCCATCCATTCTGGCAGCCCCACAATCTTCTCGGCGTGAGGAATGTGGAAGTCAGGTAGCTCCATCGGTCTCCAGCCCCGGTTCAGATGCTCGCCAGCGAGTCGAGGTCGAGCGCGTGTTGTAGGTGGCGTGTCGCCATCGTTGCAAACAGGGCCTCACTGCGATCACTCCGCCCGACCACCTGCGAGGCGACAACGGCCATCACCACCCCACCAAAGGCTTCGCGCCGGTACTGCTCCCACAGCCACGTCTCGGAGACATCGACGCCGTACGCCGTGAGCGCCAGTCCATAACGCTCGACCAAGCCACGTTCGTGAGCGACGCGGTCGGCCGGAAGCAAACCCGCACCGCAGAAGTACGACAGGTCCGCCAGCGGCGCACCGTGTCCCGGTGTCTGCCAATCGACCGTTGTCAGCGGCGGGCCACCCGCCGCGGTACCGAACAACATGTTGTCCAGCCGGTAGTCACCGTGGATGATCGTGTCGGGACCAGTACGGCCGTCGACCCACTCCCCGAGCCTCGAACCGAACGTGGTCGCCAGCTCGATCGCCTCAGATGACAGGTACGCGTTGTACACCTCGAGGAACGGCGGAAAGAACATCTGCCACAGCCCCAGCAACATCGCCGCGTCGTCATCTCCGGTGCGCCGACCCAACCATTCCTTGTCGAACAGTGACTCGTCGGCCCAACGCGGGCCATGCAGCCGAGCGAGTTCGTCGACCGCCAGCTGAGCCGCGCCGATGGCACAACCGCGGATCTGGTCACCTTGTTCGGCCGGAGCCATGTCTTCGAGGACGAGCGTGAAATCCCCTGACTCCTCGTCCCATTCGCCGTGATGACAGTGCGGGATCCGCAGGTCGACGGTGTCGGCCAACTCCAGGTAGAACTTCACTTCGCGCTCGTAGTTGCGCAACATCACGCCGGTTGCCCGGCTCGTCTCGTCGAGTGAAGGCAGCTTCAACACGACCGAAGTCGGCAACTCTGGTGCGGCATCGATCAGCGTCACGCGCAGGTTCAACCCGACGACTGGATCATTGCCCGCCTCTACCTCTCAGAGGCCTCGATGGCGCTCCTCGACAAGACCTGCCACACTGACGAGACTCAGGCCGTCGCCGAACTCGTCGAGGGCTGAGCCACACCAGGGAACGCGTCACGCAATCCCCACCACTCCGCGGGACTCAAACGCGGCCAGAAGGTGTCAGCCTGCGAAGGGTTGTTGGTGCGCTCGTGTTCAGCCATGACTGGCTCCGTTCGTTCGGAGTGTGAGAGATGGTCACGCATGGCGACGAGCAGCACTGAAGTGCGATGTCATGCATTCTGCACGCGACCAGTCACAGAGTTGCGAGGGCCGGACCCGACCGAAATCAGCCGCGTTGACGCTGAACGTGAACCGACCACCACTCCATGTTGTGGCACTTCGTCGACGGCTCTGTCAATCTGCTGGCCATGACCGGGAACACCACCACTGACCGAGGCATCGCCGTCGTCGACGTCGAAACGACCGGTCTGTACAACACCGACCGCATCGTCGAGATCGCCGTGGTCTGTACCGATCACTGGGGACGCATCGTCGACGAGTACGAGACGCTGATCGACCCCGATCGAGATGTCGGCCCATCGGAAATTCATGGCGTGACGGCGTCGATGGTCAGCGCTGCGCCCCGCTTCGAAGAGGTGGCCGAGACGATTGCTGATCTCGTCGATGGTCGAGTCTTCGCCGCCCACAACGCGTCGTTCGACGCTCGCTTCGTCCGCAACGAGTTCAACCGCATCGGAGTCGACTTCGATCCCGGGCAGCCACTCTGCACGCTCAACGCGACCGGGGCTCGACTGAACATCGCGTGCGAAGACTTCGGCATCGAGCTCAGAGAGCATCACCGTGCGCTGCACGACGCGCGAGCCACCGCGCTCCTCCTGAGTGCGTGCGGAGCCTTGACATCGCCGTCGAGCGCGTCGGCGGTGACGGGAACAATCCCTCCAGGCAGATCGCGCACCTTGTGCCGGCCGAACGGTGCCAAGCCAGCATCGGCATCTGAGCTCATGCGCGTCGTCTCGCGAGTCAGGTATCCGTCCGAGAGGCCCGCAATTCTCACGTATCTCGACGCACTCGATTGGGCCTTGAACGACCACGTCATCGACGCGGTCGAGTCAGCAGCTCTGCAGCGGGTGGCCACCGAACTCGGCATCTCCTCGCTCGAACGTGACCGCGCGCACGAGCGCTATCTCGACGCAGTCATCGAGGCAGTGGAGCGCGATTCGATCGTCACCGCGGACGAGCACCAGATGATGACGGCGATCGCTCGGTGCCTCGGCATCCAACCAGATCTTCCAGCATTCATCGGGCTGCCCATGGCCGTCGAACCGCGGGCTGGCTGGACGGTCTGTTTCACCGGAAGTGGCGCCGTCTCACGTGACGAGCTCCATCGGGTCGCCGAACGCTCCGGTCTGGTTCCCGCCAGCTCCGTGACGAAGCGGCTCGACCTGCTCGTCGCCGCTGATCCGCACTCGGCATCTGGCAAGGCGAAGAAGGCGCGGGCCTACGGGATTCCCATGCTCTCCATGGACGACTTCGTTCGCATGGTCAACGGCTGACTGCGCCGCTCACCGGTGAGATCCAAGACGTAGGGGTCGACCCACTTCTCACTGCACCGAGGATTCACGTCCTCCAGTGAGGTCCAGGTGGAACCTGTGGTCTCACCTCTCACCGGAGCCGTGCCGACGTCAGTTGGCGGATGCTGACTCTTTGGCGATTTCGGCGCGGACTTCGTCCATGTCGATCGCCTTGACCTGATCGATCAGGTCGTCGAGCGCATGACCGGGCAATGCGCCTGGCTGCGAGAAGAGTTGGATGCCATCGCGGAAGATCATCAGCGTCGGGATCGAGCGGATCTCGAGGGCACCGGCAATCGCCTGCTCGGCTTCGGTGTCGATCTTGGCGAAGGTGATCTCGGGGTTCTTCTCAGATGCTGCTTCGTAGACGGGGCCGAATGCCTTGCACGGGCCACACCACTCGGCCCAGAAGTCGACCAACACGATGCCGTCGGCGGTGACGGTCTTCTCGAATGCGTCGCTGGTGAGTTCAATGGTTGCCATGGGGTTCTCCTTGTTCGGGGGGCATCAAGTTGAACGCTCATGGGGTGGCGCGTATTCCATCGAATGTGCCACTCCTCCACGTGTTGTGAGTCACCCCCGTTCGGGCATGCTGGAGAGGTGACGACACCGCTGTCCATCCCACTGTCGATCCTGGATCTGGCGATCATCGGCGAGGGTGAAACCGCGTCCGACGCATTCACGGCGAGTGTGGCGCTCGCCCAAACTGCTGAACGTCGCGGCTATCAGCGGGTCTGGTATGCCGAGCACCACAACATGGCGTCGATCGCGTCGTCGGCCACCAGCGTGCTGATCGCGCACGTGGCGGCTCACACCACCTCGATCCGTCTCGGCGCGGGCGGCGTGATGCTGCCCAATCACTCGCCGCTCACGATCGCCGAGCAGTTCGGCACACTCGCGACGCTGCATCCGAACCGCATCGACCTCGGCCTCGGCCGTGCGCCCGGCAGCGATCAGAACACCATGCGGGCGATGCGCGTCGATCCCCGTTCGTCCGATCGATTCCCTGATGACGTCCGCGAGTTGCAGCGGTACCTCAGCGATGCCTCCCAGGTTGCCGGCGTGGTCGCCGTGCCCGGCGCTGGCACCAAGGTGCCGTTGTACATCCTCGGCTCGTCGCTCTTCGGCGCGCGCCTCGCCGCCGCGTTCGGAATGCCTTACGCATTCGCATCGCACTTCGCTCCCGCTCATCTCCTCGACGCGGTCGCCACGTACCGCGAGGAGTTCCAGCCCTCAGAGCAACTCGCTGCGCCCTACGTGATGGCCGGTGTCAACGTGATCGCCGCCGACTCCGAAGAGGACGCCGAGCGCCAGCGCGTCATCGTCGCCCGCCGCCGCATCGGGCGGTTCGTCACCCCCCGGCGCAAGCTGAGCGACGATGAAGCCGACGCGCTACTCGCCTCACCGCAGGGCAAGCAGATCGCGCAGATGATGCACTACACCGCGGCTGGCACACCAACGACGGTGAAGGAGTACCTCGACACGTTTGCCGCGAGCGTGGGCGTTGACGAACTGGTGACCGTGCACCCCGCGCCCACGATTGCCGAACGTCTCCGCTCCGTCGAACTCCTCGCCGACGCGAACGATCCCGTCACCGTCTGATTCAGCGGGTCAGGCTGGCTTGCCGTGGCGGCCAGCGCCTTCAGCGAACCGCTGCGCGCCGGCCTGTGTCTCGCCCGATCGAATCGTTTCGAGGCCGAGTCGGACCTCATTGGCCAGTGCATCCCCCAGGGGTAGGCCGTGCTGTTCGTACATCGATCGTCGATCGTTGCGAAGGCACCCTTGCGGCAGCGCCGCGATCTCATGGGCCAGCGCGACCGCAACCTCAAGCGATTGGCCCGACGGAACGACGCGGTTGGCGAGGCCGATCGCCTGCGCCTCAGAGGCTTCCACTTCGCGACCGGTGAGGATCATGTCTGCAGCGTGCGACTGGCCGATCAGCCGCGGCAACCGGGTGGTGCCGCCGTCGATCAACGGCACGCCCCAACGCCGGCAGAACACTCCGAAGACCGCGTCGTCAGCAGCCACGCGCAGGTCGCACCAGACCGCGAGTTCGAGTCCGCCCGCCACGGCGAAACCCTCAACGGCGGCGATCACCGGGATGCCGAGCAGCAAACGTGTGGGACCCATTGGCCCGAGTGATCCGATGATCTCACCGGCCGGGTCGGCGTTGACTCGGTTCCCGTTGCCAGTCGCCACCGCCTTCAGATCGGCGCCAGCGCAAAACACTCCATCGGCGCCAGTGAGCACGGCAACCGAAATCGCGGGATCCTGATCAGCATCGACGAACGCGTCGTAGAGCAGTTGTGCCGTCGGCCCATCGACAGCGTTGCGACGTTCGGGACGATTGATCGTGATGATGCGAACCGGACCGTCCGTCTGGACACCCACCGTCGTGCTCTGACTCTCTGATGCGCTCACGAGGTCTTTCCTACACGATGGCCCTCGCCAATCGCTCGGCCGGGCGCGTCCGACCTCAACCCTGTTCGATGGCCGGAAGCACCTCGAACAAGTCGCCGATGACTGCGTAATCCGCCTTCACGACCATGTTGGCGGCGGGGTCGGTGTTGATGGCGAGGATCTTCTTCGCTGCCTTCGCACCGACCCAGTGCTGGATCGCTCCACTGATGCCGCACGCGATGTAGAGCTGCGGCGCGATGCGCGTGCCGGTCTGGCCCACCTGGTCGCTGTGCGGACGCCAGCCGTTGTTCGTCACCGCACGGCTGCAACCGACGACGCCGCCGAGCTTCGCGGCCAGGGCTTCGAGCACGTCGAACCCTTCGGCCGAACCAACACCGCGGCCGCCGCCGACGACGATCGGCGCGGTCGCCAACGTCAGGCCTTCGGACAGCACGACGCGATCCTGGATTAACGATCGGCTCGCCCACTCAGGCAGCTCAACGATGTGTTCCATCACGTTCGCCGTCGCTCCCGCTGATGCCTCTTCGGCGTCGACTGCGTGGTGCGCCACCGACACGATCGGCAGAGTCGACGTGAGCCGAGCCTCTTCGTTCAGCGAGCCGCCCCACTGCACACGAGTCAGTTCCCACTCGTCTGCGGCAGTCACCGCCACACAGTTCGCGACGAACGGCAAGTCGAGCTCGGCAGCTGCGTGAGCGAGCACCTCGTTGCCCCGATCGGTTCCACAGGCGACGATGCCGCTGGGCGAGAGCACCGGCGCGAGCGATGCGATCACCATGCCGTATGCCTCCGGGCCGTAGTCGCCGGCGATCGGCGCGTGGTGCACAGCAACGGCACCGTGCGCAGCACAGACGTCTGCGAGTCCAGCCGCGTCAGCACCAATCAGCAACGCCTCGACCGGCTCACCTAGCTGGTCCGCGATCGACCGAGCGAACACGAACGCTTCGAGTGACGCATCAGCCATCGCACCCCGGTCATGCTCAACAACAACGAGCACACTCATCGCACACCCCCATCAAAACCCAGCGAAGGCATGTGGAAGTTGCGCACATTGAGCGCGAGATCCACACGCGTTCCACGAAGTGTCGGTGTCGCGACGCTCATGACCACAGCCCTAGTTCTTTGAGGAGTTCGACAACCGCAGGCGCAGCGGCTGCACCTTCGCCGAGGATGACCGTCTCGGACACGGTCTCTTCGGGTCGATTGAGACGCACCATCGTCTGCCCGCCGGGAGCAGCATCCGAGCCGGCCACATCGACGGCGAGCTTCTTGGAAGCGAGCCGTCCGCGCATGGTCGGGTAGCGGGGCCAGGTGATGCCCTCCTTCACGCCGATCGCACACGGCATCGGCAGGCGGTACACCTCCATGCCCGAGTCGATCTCGCGCTGCGCTTCCAAGGTGGCCCCATCGTCCGAGATCGACACGCCCTTGATGGCGTTCACCATCGGACGGTCGAGCGCACGCGCCGTGCGGATGCCCACTTGGAAGCCACCGGTGTCAGCCGACTCGTTGCCGAAGATGATCACGTCGAACGGGCCATCGGCTTCCTCGATCGAGCGGATCGCGTCGGTCAGCGCCGTGGCGGTCCGCTGCGGGTCCCACCCCATCGTGCCAACGTCGACCAACGTCGCCTTCGTGACGCCGATGGAGGCCGCCCACCGACACTGCTCGTCGGCCTCGGCGACACCGAGCGTCAACACATGCGACTCGCCACCATGCGCCTCGACCAATTGCACGGCCAACTCAAGCGCACACTCCTCGTGCGGGCTCATCGTGTGACCCAAGTTGGTCGCGTCGACGGCCTGACCGTCGTCGGTGATGTTGATCTTCGCGCCGGGCGCTGGCACCCGCTTCACGCAGACAAGAACTCTCATGTTGGAACTCCAGCTACCGGCTCAGCCCTTGAGGCGTGAGTCGGTGGGATCGAATGGGCCGTCGGTACCGACGACGGTGACGGGGAAGAACTCATTCATGTACATCACCTGCAGATTTGTGCCGGGCTCGGCGAGCGCGGCGGGCAGGTAGGCCATCAAGATGAGCTTGCCGACCGACGGGCCGTAGCCCGCGGTGGTCACGCGGGACACTCGGCCGTGGGAGTCGAAGATCGTGTTGCCGTCCATGTCGCAGATCGGCTCGTTGCCGCCCTGCATCCACCGAGTCCGGCCCTGCGAGTCGGTTTGATCCTCGACCGTGAGGGTGCACATCAACACTTCCGGATCACCGGCTGCGCGAGCCGCGAGGTACGCGTCCTTGCCGATGAAGTCGGCCGACTTCACCTTCGGACGAGCGAGGCCGGCTTCGAGCGGGTTGTACTCACTCTCGAGCTCGGCGCCCTGCAAGCGATAGCCCTTCTCGAGCCGACCCGACGTGCCGTACACGCCGCCACCGGTCGCACGAATACCAAGGTCTGAACCGGCCTCCATCAGTGCGTCCCACAGCTTCACCGCGTCGTCCCACGCGACGTAGATCTCCCAGCCAGAATCGCCAACGTAGGAGATCCGGAACAACGTCGCGTCGATCTCGCCGCCCGCAACCCGCAGCTTCACCTCGCGCAGCGAGCCGTACGGCGAACCCTCGTGGGAGAGGTCAGCGTCGGTCAACTTGGCGACCACGGCGGGCGCGTTCGGACCCCATACGCCGAGGGTCGAGGTCTCGAGCGTCCGGTCGGTCACGGTGACCGAGCCGTCCTTCGGCATGTACTTCTTGATCCATGCCAGGTCACGACCACCGTCGAACACGCCGGTGACGACATTGACGACGTCCTCGCTCATCCGGTGCATCGTGAGGTCGGAGTGGAAGCCGCCATCGGGAGTGAGCCACGGCGTGTAGGTCGACCGGCCTGGCGCGGAGATCTTGTTGACGCACAGGAAGTCGGCGAACTCGACAGCACCGGGCCCGGACAACTCGAAGATCTGGAATGCCGAGAGATCGACGACGCCGCAGTTCTCACGCATGTTGAGGTGCTCGCCGACGGTGATCGGACTCCACCAACGGTTGTCCCACTCAACCTCGCGCTCCTTGACGCCGTAGCGCTCGACCAAGTCGGCGTTCGAGCCATACCACTGCGGACGTTCCCAGGTGCGGGCCTGGAAGAAGAACGCGTCGAGCGCTTCTTGACGTTCGAAGAGCGGAGACACCTGCAGGTTGCGACGGTTCTCCCACTGCTCGGCCGGGTGAACGATGCCGTACGTCTTGTTGAAGTGTTCTTCAGCGCGCGACCAGATGTGGTCCTCATTGCGCTCGTGGTCGTAGAAGCGAGCGATGTCGGCGCCGTGCGCGTCGATCACTCGCGGGTAGCCGTAGGTCATCCACTCGGCGACGACTTGCGCCATCCCCGGGCCTTCCTTCACCCAAACCGCAGCTGCCGACCACAGGTTGCGCACCTCGGTGGTCTCGCCGAGGCACGGCATCGCATCGGGCGTCAGCGAGAGTAGACCATTGATCGCGTACTTGATCTCGGCATCGCCGAGCATGTCCATCAGCTCGATCGCCTCTTCCATCTGCTGATCGAAGTCGTCTGGCGTGAACGGCATCTCGGTCGGGCTGAGGGCCGCTTCGTCGTTCGAGGGGATGTCGTCGGGGTGATGCAGGATTGGACGGTGCGCATACGAGCCGACTTCCATCGAGCCCGATGATTGGCGCTCGTAGCAGAAGGTGTCCATGTCTCGGACGATCGGGTAGCTGATCTCGCTCTGCGTCTCAGCGAGCACGTCCATCGGGCCGACGTCAGCCATCTGGTGCACGGCGGGCACGAGAGGAATGGTGGCGCCGGCCATGTTGGCGATGCGGTTCGACCACACCCCGCAGGCGACGACGACGTACTCGGCTTCGATACGTCCCTTGTCGGTGACGACGGCGGTGACCTTCTGCAGGCCGGTTGCCGGCTCGTCCTCGGTCTCCACGTCGAGCACTTCGGTGTTGGCGAACACCTGCAGGCCGGTCTTCTCGATTGCTTCATTGCGGAAGAGTGTTCCGGTGTCGAGCGAGTCGACGACGCTGACCGACGGGCAGTGGAAACCCCCGAGGATCACCTCGTCGTTGATGAACGGCACGAGTTCCTTCACCTGCGCCGGCGTCAGCATCTCGGCCTCGACACCCCAGGCTTTGGCGGACGTCATGCGTCGGTCGAACTCGTCCATGCGCTCTTGCGTGCGAGCGACCTCGATGCCACCGGAGTCCACGCTGCGCTCGACATCGCGGTACTGATTGGCGCTCTGCACACCGAGCAGCGCCATCTCCTTGTTGTGGTCGACCGGGAAGATGAAGTTCGACGCATGGCCCGTCGATCCGCCAGGGTTCGGCAGCGGCCCTTTGTCGAGCAGCACCATGTCGGTCCAGCCGAGGCGGGCGAGGTGGCCCACGAGGCAGTTGCCGACGATGCCGGCGCCGATGACGACGACCCGCGCTGATGATGGGACGGCGGTCGATGGGAATCCGGATTCGCTCATGATGGGCTCACTTCTTCGATGCGAATCACACTTGGGGTCTGACCCCAAGTGTGATGACTTGACAATGGTGATATATCAACAGAGTATGAGCGAGATGTCAACCGCTGATTCGCCACCGCCCTCGCTTGCTGAGCGCGCCTACGACGAGATCCGGCGGATGATCATCCGTCTCGAACTCGCCCCCGGCGATGTGGTCCGCGAAGCGGATCTCCAAGGCACGCTCGAGATGAGCCGCACACCAATCCGCGAAGCACTGCAGCGACTGGCCCGCGACCACTTCGTCACCGTGATCCCGCGGCGCGGCATGTTTGTGAGCGCCATCGACGTGGACGAACTCTCGATGCTCTATGAGACCCGGGCCGTCATGGAGCCGTATGCCGCCCGCCTGGCCACCAAACGGGGCACGCCGGCCGACTGGGCCGAAATGGCCGACGTTCTCGCCGAGACCAAGCTCCCGGGCAAGGCACCTGCCGAGCTCCTCCAACTCGACCGCCAGTGCCACGAGATCATCTGGCGCGCCTCCGGCAACCGATTCCTCACCGCCACGCTCGATGCGCTGTACGCGCAGAGCGACCGGCTCTGGCACATGTACCTCGCCGACGTGCACGACATGGGCCACGCCGTCGACGAACACGCCGAGATCCACGACGCCCTCACGAGTGGTGACGCCGAGCGCGTCGCCGATCTCGTCGAAGCCCACGTCAACAGCTTCGATGCCCAAGTGCGCGCCGCCGTGACGAATCGACTCGCCGCACCGCTCGCCTGACACCGCCCGAGGTCGCGGAGGAGGGCGGGGCATGACGGAGCATGACGGGCAACGGCTTCTCGATCCCCGCCAACCCGTTGCTTCCTTCCCGGCACGCCTCGGCAAAGACCCAGGCAGCCGTTGCCTGCCGACCGGCTACTGTTCGCGCGGTTGCATCTGGGAGGGCCACATGAAGCGTGTCATTGGAGTTGTTGTTGCACTGATGGGCTTGCTCGTCGCCGCGCCGAGTCAGTTCGCTGAAGCGGGCGCTCCCGGCGGCAGTCTCGACATCACCGTCAATGTCAACGGTGGCCCCGACAACGTGGCTGCCGCGACGGCGATCACGCCGGTCGTCACTGACACCAATAGTGCAGCGATTGTCTGCAACACACCGCATCGCACGCTCACCGCTGGCACGGTGACCAACGTGAACCAGTTCTGCAACGGCAACCTGCTCAGCGATGGCATGACCTACACCGTTTCGCTCACCGGTGTGCCGGCCGACTACTACATCTCGTCCGGGGACTGCGTCGCCGGGCAGGTGAGCACGGGCCTGGGACTGAGTTTCGTCGGGGACTCGAATGTCTTCTTCGAGTGCACGGTCGAAGTCTCAGCGATCCCTTCGATCTACGCCGATGTCGAAGTCTTGAGCGGCACGGCCGCACCGAGTGACTTCGCCGTCAACCTCGCAACGACCGAAGGCGGCACACCGACCGCCACCACGACCGACCCCGCCGCCACCACGTGCAGCGACAGTGACCTGGACACAGCCAAGTGCGCCAAGATCACCACGGTTCCCGGTACCTCGTTCCTGTCCGCGACAGGCGTCGCAGGGTATGCCCTCAGCCACGTCACGTGCGCCGACGCACCAGGGGGAAGCCCGGTCATCGCGAGCAACGGTGCCGTGGCCCACGGTGCCGGCAACCTCGACACGCTCTGCACCATCTCGGTCCGCTACGTCACCCAGACAATCAGCGTCGACGTCGTGATCATCAACGACGAGGGCGGCACTGCCGCTGCCGCCGACTTCACGATCGAAGTACGCGACAGCACCAATGCAATCGTTGCGTCGGGTGTCGACCCAGAGCCCGGCATCAACAACGCGTCGTTCACCACCGTCCAACCGATCGGCGAGTACACCGTGACCGTCAGTGGCCCCACCGGGTACACCACCGAGATCGTCGACACCCAGGTTCCGGACGGCGCCGAACGATTCCAGCTCGTGCCGAACAACAACGTCGCCGTCGTTGTCACCGCCAACGACCCGGCACCACTCGCCACGACCTCGACAACAGTGGCGCCAACCACGGTGGACCCCAACGCCGTCTTGCCCGCAACGGGCTCCGCGTCGTCAATGGTCCTGATGTGGGCGCTCGCCGCGTTCTTCCTCGGATCCGGCACCGTGCTCATCGCGCGTCGTCCCTGACCACCCGCGATCCACAGAACGATCCGCACCGCAATCCACACCCGTCGGTGGCTTGTTGCGCGCTCCGCGTGCAGACGACCACCCCTGTTTCTGGATGTCGGCAAGGTGACGTCAAGACATCGTTGTGATGTGTGCTGACCTGCGATGACACACGCCCGTCGCACGTATTCTCACACCGTGGACATCAGCGAACGGGGCCAACGATGAAGCGCACGATCATGTGGTTGGGCGCCGCCGTTGCGCTGATTGGCCTCGTCATCGACGGCAACAACGCGATCAAGTCCTGACAACATCGCCCGTCGCTCCACGCGTTCACCGGTGGTGGTCGTCGCTGACGCTGCGAGACTGACTCGATGAGCGGCCTCGGGTTCTCGACGGATCACTGGTACCTCGACGACCTGCCCGGCGATCCCGACGACCGAAGCGTCCGTCGCCAAGTCAACAAGGCCGCGTGGTCGCGAGTGACTCCCACACCGACCGCCGATCCAACACTGCTCGCGCACTCTCCGGAAGTTGCCGCCGACCTCGGCATCACCAACGACGCCGTGCACGGCGACCAATTCGCCCGCGTCTTCTCCGGCAATGAAGTGCTCACCGACATGGTGCCGTTCGCCATGAACTACGGCGGCCACCAGTTCGGCAACTGGGCCGGA
>JAJCXU010000148.1 GCA_029263275.1 Ilumatobacter sp. | reverse complement strand
TCGATGCACAGTGCGTTCTCGGTGTAGCCGGTTCCTTCGGTCCACTTGCCACCGAACTGCAATCCGACCAGTCGCCCGGCCGATGATCGACCGGATCCAGCTGCCCAATTCCAGCGATTCGAGTACGGCCAGATTCCGCGTCCCAGGTCCTGCACGGCGAAGTCTTCGGTTGCTCCGATTTCCCACGATCGATCGCCCGCAGACACCCGTCCGGTCGCACGTCGGGTGTTCTGTTTCGAGGTGAATTGGAACTTACGGTCGCTCCAGGGGATCACCACGTTGAGCGACTCATGGTGGGGCGGCTTCTCCACGGTGATGTCGATCGAGATCGGGCCGAGCGCTGACTCCGGCGCCGAAGCTCGCAGGAGCGTTGCGCCGTTGGCTTCCTCGATCGACAATTCGAACGAGTCGTCGGCGACGGCGGCCGTACCGGTACACACCTGCTCGGGCAGCGACAGGCCTCGACCGAGTGGGTGCAGCAGACCGGCGGTGGCTTCCGCCTGATCCGTCCGATCGAGGATCCAACAACTTGCCAGGCCGGCGTAGTCGATGTCCGCGTAGACCAGCGTCACGATCACGTCCGGCGTGATGACGCACCAGTAGTCCCACCGCTTCTTGCGACCCCAGGCCCCTGACAGATTGGCGCGCAGCATCGGCGAGCGCGACCAGCCGCGAGCGCCAGGTGCAAGTCGTCGACCGTCGCACAGGTCGACAGGCGTCGTGAGCTCAAGCTCTGCAGGCATCTCCGCAGTCTTGCCGAGACGCACCCCAGCGAGGCCGGTCGAGCTCGCGGCACTATCGAAGTAGCGTCACCGTCGTGAGTTGGATGCCCTGGCCCAAGCCCACGACCGACTGATCACTTCTTTCACACGGCGGCTCACACGGCAGGCGTGCATCATGTGTGGGACCAGGACGAGCGAGGGATGAGACATGAACAGACAACCAGAGATCGCTACGGCCTTCGCGGGGGTCGCCACGGCGTTTCAGCACAAACCTGAGCTTGGAATTGGGACACAGACGTCGGTGACCACCATCGTCGACGGTCTGCTCTGCGACGTCCGCGAAGGCGAGTGGACGTTGTCCGTCGACATGCCGGAAGCTGCCGGCGGGTCCGGCACGGCACCAACACCGGGAGTCTTCGGCCGCGCGGCCCTCGGCTCGTGCCTCGCGTTGACCTACATGATGTGGGCGTCGAAAGAAGGCATCAACATCCAGAAGCTCGAGGTCGAGGTGCAGGCAGACTTCGACGAGGGGGCGATCTTCGGTACCTCTGATGCCGACCCCGGCTACAGCGAAGTTCGCTACTGCGTGAAGATCCAAAGCGAGGCCGACGAAGCCGACATCGTCCGACTGCTCGACAGGGCGGACCGCCACAGCCCATATCGCGACGTCTTCGCTCGGCCACAGCAACTCATCCGCCAGATCGAGATCACCACGCCCGACTGACACTCACCTGACGGGCGAGTACACCTAGATCGGCAGGCCAGCGTCGACCGCGCGCCGCAGTTCGCTGTTCTCGATGGAACTGCTGAAGGTCTGAGCGGCATGACCGGCGGCCTCGTCGCCGAGATCGGCAAGCCGGAGCGCTGCTCGCGCCGAGTACTCACGCAACCCGTTCTCCCCTGCGCACGCCACGAGCTGGTGAGCGGTACTTCGGCTGGTCTCCTCATTCGTCGACCGCGTCACGTCGCACTTACCTTCGAGCGCGTGGGCAAGCACCCAGACGTATGGGAGCGCATGTTCGAGGCTTCGCTCGGTCCACGCGTTGGCTGCCTCAAGATCACTTCGGTCGTTCGCGACGGCCGCGAGGGAACGGCTCGCCACCGATGCCCAGCAGAGATCACCGACTTCCTGGGCAAGGGCATACGCACCTTCGAGCTGCACCAACGCCTGATCGACGTGACCTTGGCGTCGGAGAATTTCGCCGCGCTGGGACTGCGGCCAAGGAAGCAGCGCCGCCCATCGTTCCGACTGTGCAATGTCGATGCTCTCCTCGACGTAGTCCAGCGCGGTCGCGACGTCGCCGCGCAGGAGATGTGTTCTCGCTGCCATCGATAGGGACCACGCAGCCTGACGCGGTTTCCCAGCGCGCCGCGCCTGATCGACAGACGCATCGAACGCGACCAGCGACAGGTCGTACTCGGCGTCGTCGGAGTGGGCGAGCCCGCGCAGTCCGTTCGCCACAGCGAGCAGATGATCATCGCCCTCACTCTGTTGGTCGGCCTTGGCAAGCCAGTAGTGAGATTGGTCGGCGTCGCCCGTCTGGATGTGCACGAAGGCGAGTTCGCTACAGGCTCTCGACGACAGGTCGTGTCGCTCGGCTCGGTGCGCCGCCGCGATTGCTCGATGCAGGATTGCCGTCACCTGTGTCGTGCGATCTTGCGCCCCGTGAGCCAAGGCTTCGCCGTATTGCAGCAGCGTCTCTGCTTCGAGGTCGGCCTCATCGGTGTCGCTGGCCCGCGACACCGCGCCGCGTAGTCGATCGAGGCCACGCTCGGCCGCCCCCGCGGCGATCGCTGCCCGACCCGCGTCGAGTCGCGCTCGTGCTTCAGCGACAGCAGTGACCGTGCGCGTGGTCCGCTGCGTTGCAGTCGGCTCGGCGGCAGCTTGGCGCAGCGTGTGGGGAAGCGGTGCGTCGAGTTCCCGCCTGAACAGATCCTCGCACCGCGCGAGATGTCGTCTCGCTTCGTCAACTCTTCCCGCCGCGGCGAGGGACCGGAGCAAGACTTCCTGATTGCGACACTCGAGCGGGTCGAGTTCGACGAGACGTCGGGCGCGTCGCAGGGCCTCATCGAGCCGACCGCTCGCGAGGTCAGCGAGCACATCGTCACGAAGCTGCGTCTGCTC
>JAJCXU010000147.1 GCA_029263275.1 Ilumatobacter sp. | reverse complement strand
GAGTCAACCACGTCGACGCCCGCTGGGGCCTCAGCTGCGAGCCGTGCGACGAGTTCCTTGCGGTTGGTGGTCAAGTCGACCCAGAGCGAGCCAGCGCGGAGCGCAGCGAGCGCTCCGCCCGCCACCATGACGGCTTCGACGTGGTCCGGTCGGGGGAGGGACGTGAAGAGGACGTCGGCGCGTGCGGCGCACTCGGCGGCAGACGTCGCGGCGCTGGCGCCCTGTTGCACGGCGTGAGACACCTTGCTGTCGTCGAGATCGAAGGCGACCACGTCGTGTCCGGCGGAGACCAGGCGGTCGCACATTGGCCCGCCCATGTTCCCGAGGCCGATGAATCCAATGACGTCGCCGTTGATCATGTGTGTCCCATCGATGTCGCTTCCGAACAGCCGGAATCAGCCGCTCGCTCCCGCTGAGCTTCCTGGTCATGACAGTGGATGTCAATGCCGGTCCCGGACGCGGAGCGTCGGCCGCCGGCGCAGTAGTGCGACCGGCAGCCGATGGCTCGGGGAAATGGTTGTCGAGGTTGGTCAGCTGAACAGCGCCTCGAGCTCGCTCCACTGGGCGACGCCGTCGCCGTTCGTGTCGAAGTCTGCGAAGTCGTCGTACATCGAGTCCTCGTCGTCGAAGTCGTCGTACTCCGAGTTGTCGGTCGGCTGATCGCTGGCCTCATCGTCCGCTGGCTCAGCGTCGGGGTCGTACTCGTCGAGGAACGCTTCGAACTCGGCGTCGGACAGGCTGTCGATGTAGTCCTGGAACTCGGCGTCGGTCATCGCATCGATGTCGACGTCGCCGCTGGGGGCATCGTTGGAGTCGTTCGGCCACTCATCGGCCTCGTCGTCGAACTCACCGTCATCCCAATCGATGTCCGCGTCGCTGTCGTCCCAATCGTCGCCGAAGTCGTCGTCGTCCCAATCGTCGCCGAAGTCCGGCGTCGGCAGCCGCTCGCCGACCGGTGCGTCGGGGTTGTCGACACGTTCGGTGATCCACGCGGCGAACGTCGGGACCTCGGCGTACACGCCGGGGCTGGCGCCGCCGCATTCCTCGCCCCAGCTCACGACACCGGCGAGCACGGGTCCGTTGGTTCCGGCCACGGTGAGCGGACCGCCGCTGTCGCCGTAGCATGAGTCGGTTCCGGTGCCGCCGGCGCACAGCTCATCCTCGTTGCCGGCATCGATGAGTCCACATTCACCGTCGCTCACGAGCGGGACGTCGGCGGACTGCAGCACCGGTTCGCTGTCTTCGGCGTTCTCGCCCGCAACGCCCCATCCGGAGACCGTGGCGGTGCTGGCGCTGCCGATGTCGGCTGCCGTGGCGAGCTTGATCGGCGCGATCGCGGGGGAGGCGTCGAACGGTCGATCGAGGACGAGCATGGCGATGTCGCCGACGCCGGTTGCGTACTTCGGCTGCTCGATCACGCCAGTCACCTGGCGCTGCTGGCCTTCATCAGTCCGCAAGTCGGTGACGCCCGCCCGCACGGTGATGTCGCTGGCATCAGTTCCTTCGACGCAGTGGGCTGCTGTGACGATGATGTGATCGCTGACGAGTGAGCCGCCGCAGAACTGCTCGCCGCCGTCGGTGAGGGCGACTTGCCAGGGGTGGCTTGCGACGCTGGTTGGCTGGCCGTCGACGATGGCGCTGGCGGATGATCCTCCGAAGCCGACAACGACGGCGCCGACGATCGCTCCTGCCGAGAGGGCGGTGGCGAGGACCGTGCGACGACGGCCAGTCTGGCGGCCGTTGACCGTGTCGCTGGTGACCGTGTTGCTGTTGGTGGGGCTGGGCTGCTGGTTCATGATGACTCCTGGGAAGTGGTTGATCACCGTGTGGTGATGAACCCCACATTGGGAGTCGGAACTGTCGGCAGTCTGAGAGCAGCTGAACGCGTTCTCAGGTTCGGTCGACGGGAAGCGTGACCGTGAACCGTGCGCCGCCCAGCGGACTGTCGGTCGCGACGATCTCGCCACCGTGGGCGATGCAGATCTCACGGCAGAGCGCCAGTCCGAGACCTGATCCGCCGGTGTCGCGAGTGCGGGCCTCGTCGAGGCGAACAAACCGCTCGAACACGTGGTCGCGCTGCTCGGCGGGAACCCCTGGGCCGTCGTCGTCGACGGTGAGGATCACCTGGTGTTGGTCGGCCTGCAGTTGGACCTCGACACATGTTGAGGCGTGCCTGGCAGCGTTGGTCAGGAGGTTCGTGAGGAGTCGTCGCAGCTGCACCGCGTGGGCCGCGATGTCGACGCGTGCGACCTCGTTCGAGACGATCGTGATTTTTCGGGCCATCGTGGCGGCGACCGCATCTGCGACGACGTCGTCGAGCGCCACCGGTTCAGGTTCGGTCTCGGACGCCGAGTTGCTGACTCGAGCCAACACGAGCAGGTCGTCGACGAGCGCCTGCATTCTCAGCGTGTCGGTACGGAGCGCCGCGGCGGACTCGGGCCACACGACGGTGTCGGGGTGGGCGAGATCGACGTCGAGTCGGGTGGCCATCGATGCGAGCGGGCTGCGCAGCTCGTGGCTCGCGTCAGCGGCGAAGCGACGTTGTTGTTCACTTGCCTGCTCGAGCCGTTCGAGCATGCGGTTCATCGTGACCGCCAACGCCCCGATCTCGCCACGGGTTCCTGGCTCCGGTACACGCCGGTGAAGGTCGGATCCGGTGATGTCATCGACCTCGGCGCGAATCCGCTCGACGGGACGCAGCGCTCGGCCCGCCATCAGCCAGACGAGTCCGCCGACGACAGCGATGAGGAGCGGCACGGCAAACAGCAACGCACTACGGGTCGAATCGATCGTGCGGTCGACCGACGCTGTCGATGATGCGACGAAGACAAACGTCTCGAGGAATTCATCGGTGTCGTCGACCTGCAGGGTGATGCCGCGCATCGTCTCGGAGCCGTGTACCGATGTCAGCTCGGGCAAGGAGATGTCGAATGCCCCGTCCGCGGCAGTCGTGCGGTAGAGATCGAGCAGCAGTTCTCCATCGAGGTCGTCGGTCGATGACAGGACCTCGCCGTCGATGTCGACGACCGCTGCGGCAGTCGACGGTTCGAGCCCGGCGGCGACGAACGGCACGGTGGTCTCCCCCGCGGTCTGAATCTCGATGTCTTGTGCCCGGGCGATGTTGCTGCGGTCGATCTCGTCGATCAGCGACGACTCCAGCAGCAGCACGCCAACCACGCTGCCGAGGGCTGCAACCACGCCGAAGATCAGCGCGGCGACGAGGGCGGTCCGCGACCTGACCGACAGGCGACTGGCCATCACTGATCGTCGATCAGTCGGTAGCCGAGGCCGCGGACGGTGTGCAGTGTCGATCGGTTGAACGGCGCATCGATGGCTTGTCGCAATCGCGAGATGTAGACCTCGATGATGTTGTCGTCGTACTGCTCGGCGTGATCCCAGATCGACGCGAGCATCGATGCCTTCGACACGACGGTGCCGGCGTGGCGCATCAAGTGCTCGAGCACGTCGATCGCACGAGGTGAGAGATCGATGCTGACGTCGCCTCGTCGCACGGTGTGCGCGTTGACATCCAGCTCGAGATCACCGACGTTGAGGGTGGCGTCGGCCTCAGCCCGGTCGACCCGACGAAGCAGCGCACTGATTCGGGCCACGAGCACGACATACGAGAACGGCTTGACGAGATAGTCGTCGGCGCCTGTGTCGAGGCCAGTGGCCAGCTCCGCGTCGGTGTCCTTGGCGGTGAGCATGAGGATCGGCGTCGCGATGCCATCGCCGCGAAGCGTGGCGCAGACGTCGTACCCATTCATGCCGGGCAACATGATGTCGAGGACGATGAGGTCGTGAGCGCCTCGCCGGGCCGCCTCGAGCCCATCGGGTCCGGTGTGGGCGAGATCGACACCGAATCCTTCAGCGGTCAGCCCGCGTTGGAGCGACTCGGCGATGCCCACCTCGTCGTCGACGATCAGAATCTGCACGCTGTCACGGTAGAGCCCCAAGCTGACTCCAACCTGAGAACCCACCCACGATGCAGCGATGAGTCTGCGAGCGCGCCCTGCGCCACGAGACTCATCGGTGTCTCGGAATCGAGGTTGGAGTCGCAGGTTTGCTTGACTGTGGGCATGAGTGAATCGACCGAACTGTCTCAATCCGTCCGCCTCGAACGTGACGGCGACGTTGCCCTCGTGATCGTCAACAACCCACCGGTGAACGCGCTCAGCTGGCACGTGCGCCAGGGACTGTTCGACGGGGTGACAGCAGCAGTGGACGGCGGCGCGAAGTCCATCGTCGTGATCTGTGACGGCCGCACGTTCATCGCTGGTGCTGACATCAGCGAATTCGGCGGCAACGTGCCCAAGGCTGCTGGCCTGCAAGAGGTCCAGGCAGTGATGGAGGACGCCCCGGTTCCCGTGATTGCGGCCATTCACGGCACCGCCCTCGGCGGCGGTCTCGAAGTTGCGCTGTGTGCGCACTACCGAGTCAGCGTGACCTCTGCGAAGTTTGGTCTGCCCGAAGTCAATCTGGGTCTGCTGCCCGGTGCTGGTGGCACGCAGCGGCTCCCGCGCCTCGTCGGCGTGCCGAAGGCGCTCGAGATGATGACCACCGGTCGTCACATCAGCAGCGCCGAAGCGCAAGCGGGTGGACTGGTCGACGACATCGTCGATGGTGGCCCCGAAGAGCTGCGTGTAGCTGCGGTTGCGTTCGCGAACAAGGCAGTCGCCGAGAGCCTGCCACTGGTCCGTGTGCGTGACCGCGACGACAAGGTGGCCGAGGCCAAGGGCAATGACCAGCTCTTCGCCG
>JAJCXU010000146.1 GCA_029263275.1 Ilumatobacter sp. | reverse complement strand
ATCGATCGCGCGATCTGCCGAGGGAAGGGGAGCAGTTCGTCCGGGTGATCTTCATAGTGCTGGGTGTATTCGTTGCGGACCGCTCGCAATGTTTTACCCGTATAGGCGCGTGTGATGACGGTGTCGTCGTCGCGCCCATCGACGAGCGCGTCTCGGTAGCCGCCCACCACATGGGCTTCAGGTGTGGCGATGAACCGAGTTCCGATCCACACGCCGTCGGCGCCGAGTGCGAGCGCTGCTGCAAGACCGCGCCCATCGAAGATGCCGCCCGCTGCGACGACCGGCACGCGATCACCGACGGCATCAACGATCTGCGGCACCAGCGGCATCGTGGCGACTGTGCCCGTGTGGCCTCCGGCCTCGGTGCCTTGGGCGATGACGATGTCGCATCCGGCCTCGACGGCAGCGACGGCGTGGCGAACCTTGCCGCACATGTTCGCAACGAGTACGCCGTGGCGATGACACTGATCGAGAACCTCGCGCGGAACACCGAGGCCAGCAACGAACAGCGACGCTCCGCCCGCGATGATCGCGTCGACCTGCGCTTCCATCTGGTCCGGCAGAGCGGTCAGCAGATCAACCCCGAATGGGTTGATTGTGCGCGCCTTGACCTCGGCGATCTCGGCGATCATCCGGTCGAGGCTCATTGGAGCCGCCCCCATTGTCCCGAACCCTCCGGCTTCGCTGACGGCGACGACCAGATCGGCATAGGAAACACCGCCCATTCCGGCGAGCATCACGGGATGATCGCACTGCAGTATCTCGGTGAGTCGAGTTGTGATCATGCTGTGGGTCCAGTCTTCAGGTCGCGGTTGTGGTGACGGTGTCGGCCCAGACGAGGACGAAGTCCTGGCCGTGCGGAACGACCCTGACTGTGACGTGCTGACCGGTGTTGATCTCGTCGGGTGCCGTCGAGGTGGCAGCGAGGACACGTGGGCCCTCGTCGAGTTCGATGAGCAGCGTGGCGTAGGGCGTTTGTTCCTGCCAGCCAGGGTCGAGACTGCGGTGGCTCACTGCTTTGGACAGCACCGTTCCACTGCCGGACACCGGTTGGAAGTTGACATCGTCGGAGAAACAGCTTGCGCAGAACTTTCGTGGTGGGTGACGCCACACACTGCAGGTTGCGCATTGCTGGACACACAACACCTCGGCGGCGATGCACGCGTGATGCCAGTCGAGAATGATCCACTCGGGCTTCGGAAGATAGGTTCTCATGGGTCGCTCGCAAGGATTGCGACGCTGCCGTCACCCAGGTCGCCATACCCAGTCACGAGCGCCAATTCTGCGCCGTCGACCTGTGCATCTGAGGTGCCGCGAATTTGGCGGGTTGCTTCGACGACATGGTTGAGGCCCCAACAGTGGCCTTGGGAGAGCAGACCGCCGTGGGTGTTCATCGGGAACTTGCCGCCCAGCTCGATGTTGCCGTTCGCCACGAACTCCGCGGCACCGCCAGGCTCGGCGTAGCCGAGCGCCTCAAGTTGCAATAGCACGACATAGGTGAAGCAGTCGTAGATCTCGAGCACGTCGATGTCTCGTGGCTGCACGCCTGCGCGTTCGAAGGCGCGTGGAGCGGCGCGATGAATGCCGAGTTCGAGCAGATTTGGGCGGTTGGCGATTTCATCGGCGGGCTCGGGGTGACCTTCGGCGCCCGCGAGATAGACGACAGCGGGGTGCGGGAGATCTCGTGCACGCTCCAGGCTCGTGACGACCACGGCGGTTGCGCAATCGGTCTCGACACAGCAGTCGAACTTACGAAGCGGCTCGGCGATGTACGGCGAGGCGTTGTAGTCCTCACGCGTCAGCGGCTTGCCTCGCATCAGTGCCTTCGAGTTGAGTTGGGCATGTTTGCGGCATGCCATCGCGACCGCTGCGGCGGCATCTTCGGACACGTTGTACTTCTCGACGTAATGCCTCAAATACAAGCTGTAGTGCTGCGCTGCCGACATCAGTCCATACGGTGCGAAATGGTTCCGGACCGTTTCGCCCATCGGGCCGAGATTCATGGTGCGTTTGGTAGGGCGAGCGTCGGGCTTTGGGCTCAGCGCCGAGTACCCGTTCCATCCCATGCACACGAGCACGTTGTCAGCAAGACCACACGCGATTGCCTTCGACGCTGTCTGCATCGATGCCGTTGGCGACGCACCGCCCATCAGCACCGACACGTGGTACGCAACGTCGGGCACCCCAAGGTGCGCGGCGATCTCCTCGGTGCTCATGTACCCCGGTGGTGGAATGATGCCGTTGATGTCAGCGGGCGTCAGACCAGCGTCGGTAATGGCCTCCATCGCAGCGTCGAGAATAAGATCGCAGACGTGGCGGTCGCTGCCTCGGACATAGTCCGTTTCACCGATCCCCACGATGGCGGTCGTCCCCCAGATGCCGTCGCTCATTTCACGGCCACCCATCAACTGGCTCCTATCGCATCTTCGCGCAGCCGCTTGTAGTCGACTTTCCCATTGGCGGCTCGGCCGATCGTGTCGACTTCAACGATGTGTCGCGGCGCCTTGTAAGCGGCAAGGCGTTCACGTACGTGCCCGATCAGCTCCTGCGGGTCGGGAGTGGAACCATCTTTCGGTTGCACGACACCGACGACCATCTCGCCGAAACGGTCGTGCGGAACGCCCACAACCACGGCATCAGCCACATCAGGGTGAGTCTTCAGCGCCTCTTCGACTTCTTCGGGGAAGATCTTCTCGCCACCACTATTGATGCACACCGAGCCGCGTCCGAGCACGCTCACCGTGCCGTCGGCGTCGATGGTCGCATAGTCGCCAGGACATGAATAGCGTTTGCCGTCGACGATCAGAAAGGTGCGGGCCGT
>JAJCXU010000145.1 GCA_029263275.1 Ilumatobacter sp. | reverse complement strand
CCGAATTGCAGCACGACGGATCGCTGTACATCGACTATCTCGGTGTCGCTGATGCGTGCCGGGGTCAGGGCCTCGGCCGCGCCCTCGTGGCCACGGCCATCAGCGCTCGAGCTGGTGAGGCGACACACGCGCACCTGACGGTCCGAGCCTCGAACGAGGCAGCGCGTCGGCTCTATGGCTCACTCGGCTTCGTCGAAGACCTCGTCCTCATTCCCCATCGGATCGGCTTCACCCTCGACTGAGCCGCTCACGTTTGCACCCGGTCCGGACGTGAGTCACAGATGTACCCGGCCCCGCTGTGACTGGAGTTAGCTGAGGAGGTCTTTGGCGATGCCGTAGAAGTACGGCGCGGAGAGGCCGAGCGACTCGAGGTCGATGCGTTCATCGTTGCCGTGGAAACGAGTGCCAAACGTCGCGAGGTCCATCGCGCCGGAGAAGAGACCGGCGCCGTACGCGACGCTGCCGCGCTCGCGGTAGAAGCGTGCGTCGGTGCCACCGACGATGAGCCCGGGAATCAGTTTGGCGCCGGGATAGGCGACCTGTGTGTGCTTCGTGACGGCATCCCACAGCGGATTGCCCTCGCCATAGGCGCACTCGGTCGGGTCGGAACTGTGCAGCTCGCTGACTTCGACGTGGTCATACAGGTCGCCGATCGCATCGCGAAGATGTTGCTCGACGTCGTCCTTGGTGGTGCCTGGAACGGTCCGGATGTCGACGTCGATGTCGATGACGTCCGGGATCGTGTTGGTCTTCTGCCCGCCGTGGGCGACGTTGGGCGAGAACGTGGTGTGGGTGAGTGCGTGGCAGGTTCGGGCCATGGCTGGGGGGAGGTCCTTCAGCGTGTCCCAGATCTTGTCCGACGACTTCATTGCATCACGCACTTCGTCGGGCAGATCGTACGCGTCGACCTGGGCCTCCCAGATCACGTCGATGTGGGCCGAGGGTCGATAGTCGGCGATGCGACGGACGACCTCGGCTGCCTTGATCAGGGCGTTGTCAGAGCCGAACGGCATGGAGCCGTGGCCGGGGGTGCCCTTCACCCGAAGACGACGCCAGGCCAGCCCCTTCTCCCCGACGTTGACGGTGACGGTGCGGGTGCCGTGGTCGTCGATGGTGGACCACCCGCCGAGTTCGGTCAGGACATGGTCGGCATGCATGTCGTCCCAGTGATGCTCGGCCATCCATTCAGCGCCCCACACGCCGCCTGCTTCTTCGTCGGCGACGCCGAAGTAGATGAGGTCTCCCTTCGGTCGGAAGCCCTCGTTGGCCAGCTGCCGGAAGACGACGGCCATCGTCGACGTGAGATTGAGCATGTCGACCGCTCCTCGGCCCCAGATCTCGCCGTCGATGATCTCTGCAGCGAACGGATCATGGGTCCAACCGTCTCGGTTGACCGGGACGACGTCCGTGTGGCCCATCAGACACAGCGATGGTGCGTTGGGGTCTGACCCCGGGATTCGGGCGATCATCGAGTCGCGCCCAGGCCGCGGCGTGTAGGTCTGGATGTCGACGCCGGTGCCCTCGAGGTAGTTGACCAGTAGGTCGGAATTGCGGGTCTCGTTGCCCGAGTCAGGCGTGCCGTCGTTGACGCATTCGTTGCGGATCAACGCCTGCAACAGCTCGGTTGACGGTCCGGTGAATTCCGCAGCGTTGGTCATGTGGCGAAGCTACTTCGAAGGCTTCGCCCGATCCACTGCGCAGCGAGTCTGCCAGGCAATCAGGCGAGCGGGTCGGGGCGACCGATACCGGTCAAGATCGCCTGCCAGGCGAGATCGATCTGTGCTGGTGTGAGCGGGCCCGGGGGCAACGTGAGCAGCCAGTCAGCGAGTCGTTGTCCTTCGACGGCGACCGTGGCGAATCCGGATTCGAGCACCGCGGGTCGTTCCGGTTGCGGCGCCCCCCAGTACACCTTGGCGAGGGTGTCGCAGGACAGGCCGACGCGGGCTGCGAGTTCGTCGACTGGCGCCTTCATCATTGCGGCATTGGCCATCTGCTGAGGGTCGGGAGTTTCCGTACTCGCTGGGCGGTCGAACATCAGCGTGTTGACCGCGATGACACCGGATGGGCCGATGATGACGTGGTCGACCCCGCCGAGCCGATCTTCACTGATCTCGAGCACGAAGCGCCAGGGCGGCGACGGAAGCTGTTGGAGGCGTTCACTCGTCAGCCGTGCGCCGTTGACCGGGCGGACATCGGAACCGACTTGCATCGACGCGATGTAGCGACGATATGCGATGAAGCCCCCGAGGACCAGTGCGACCAGGACGATCAGCGAGATGACAATTCGGGCGTTCACCCTCTCATGCTGGCACCGATGAGGAGCCCGATCGGGGACCATCGAGCACGCAACGGTGGCGTACCTGGTCAGTTGAGCCGACGAATGGGGGCCTCGTCGCGTTGATGGCGACGGACGATCGCTTTCACGTCGGTCACGACCGCACCGTCCGACGTGACGATGACGGGGTTGAGGTCGAGTTCGACAATGCCGGGTTGATCTGAGGCCAACAGCGCGGCGGTCAGAATCAGGTCGGCGAGGTCGTTCGCCTCGATGCCCGCGTCGGCGAGCGCGGTAGCGACCTTAGTGTCGCCGATCATGGTCAAGGCCCCGGTGCGTGACACCGGTGCGATCCGA
>JAJCXU010000144.1 GCA_029263275.1 Ilumatobacter sp. | reverse complement strand
CCACCACCCACCACCCACCACCCACCACCAGGACACAAGGAGTCATCCGATGAAGTACATGCTCTTGCTCGCCAGCGACCCAGCAGACGAGCCCGCAATGGACGGCGCCGATTTCGAGGCCTACATGGGCGAATGGTTCGCCTACAGCACCGCACTCACCGAGGCAGGTGCACTGGTCGACGGAAACGCACTGCAGGGCACCGAGACAGCAACAACGGTGCAGGTTCGTAACGGCGAACGCATCGTGACCGACGGGCCGTTCATCGAGTCGAAGGAAGTCATCGGCGGCTACTACGTCATCGACGTGGCAAACCTGGACGAGGCGCTCGATTGGGCCGCCAAGATTCCAAACGTCCGCTTCGGCACCGTCGAGGTGCGGCCGGTGATGGAGTTCGACGGCTGACGTCGCTCCCCGACCCTGACCGAGACGGATCGAGACGGCCATGACCGAATCGCCCGAGGTCTCCGACGTTTTCCGCACAGAGTGGCCACGGCTCGTGGCCACTCTGTTGCGCGACGTCGGCGATCTGGGCGTGGCCGAGGACGCCGCGCAGGATGCGTTCGTCGAGGCGGCCACACGCTGGTCGGCTGATGGCACGCCCGACCGGCCCGGCGCATGGCTGCTGACCACGGCCAGACGCAAGGTGATCGACCGCATTCGTCGCGAGAAGCGCTTCACCGAGCGAATGCCACTCCTCGTCGAACGAGACGACAGGCAGGACTCGGGTGTCGAGCCCGGCGACATCCTCGACGATCAGCTCGCGCTCCTGCTCGGGTGCTGCCATCCGGCACTCGCCCCCGAGGCACAGGTTGCACTCACGCTGCGCGCCGTTGCGGGCCTGTCGACCGCTCAAATCGCTCGCGCCTTTCTGGTGAGCGAGTCGACGATGACACGACGACTGACCCGTTCGAAGACAAAGATTCGCGATGCGGTCATCCCGTTCGATCCCCCCGATCTCGCCACGCTGAACGCCCGCTTACCGGCCGTCTGCGGGGTGATCTACTCGATCTTCACCGAGGGTCACGCAAGCGCGACCGATGCCGTTCTCGTGCGCGGCGACCTCTGCGACGAGGCGATCTGGCTGGCCGAGTTGCTGGCAACCCTCGTCCCCGACGATCCCGAGGTGGCCGGGCTCCATGCGTTGCTCCTCCTCATCGATGCTCGGCGACACACCCGACTCGCTGACGGTGTTCCCGTTCTGCTCGCACATCAGGATCGCTCACAGTGGGATCGGGCAGCGATCGGTCGAGGTCTGGCTGAATTGGCTCGAGCCCACGCGTTCCAGTCGGGCGGGATGTTCCAGTTCCAGGCGGCAGTGGCGGCGCTACACGCAACAGCGCCATCGTTTGAACAGACCGACTGGTCGGGGGTCGTCCGGCTGTATGACGTGATGCTGCGCCGAGAGCCATCGGCGCTGATCGCACTCAACCGGGCCATCGCGGTCGGCAGGGTCGACGGCCCTGACGTCGCGCTGCGAGCGCTGGATGCCATCCCGCTCGCCGATGACCTCGCTGGCGATCTCGACGACTACGTCTACTTCCACAGTGCCCGCGCCGAGGCGCTCGCCGAGTTGGGTCGCCATGACGAGAGCCGCAGTGCGTATCGACGCGCCATCGCCCTCTCCACCAACGCGAGCGAACGGTCGGAACTGGAGCGGCGAGCGGCGCTCTTGACCTGAACAGGTGGGAAACTCAGCCACTCACCCAGCCGGGGTCAGGGGCTCCTCGTTAGCGTGATGGCATGAACACGGCGAACGACACCACTTCAGCACCCCAGCAGATCGATCTCTACTGGCGGCCTGGCTGCGGCTTCTGCTCGAGTCTGCGCCGCGGACTGGACAAGGCCGGCCTCGAACGCGTCGAGCACAACATCTGGGACGACCCGAACGACGCCGCAACCGTTCGGCGCCACGCGAACGGCAACGAGACGGTCCCGACGGTCGTCGTCGGCGATCAGAGCCTCGTCAACCCCTCGGCGAAGCAGCTGCTGGCGTTCCTCTCCGAACACGCACCGCACCTCCTTCCGGCGGGCCACGATGAGAGCGTCGATTCCGGTGGGATGGTTGGCCGTTTCGTCGGCCGCGTCCTCGGCAACTGAGCAACTCCACGCAGCACACATCAGGCGCGTCGACAACTACCCTGAAGCGATGACCACTCCCGATTCCACCTGGGACCCCGGCGACATGGACATCGCGCCGTCGATTCTCGACCTCATCGGCAACACGCCGATGGTTCGCCTCAAGCGAGTCAGCGAAGAGCACGGAATCACGTGCACGTTGGCGATGAAGCACGAGGTCACCAATCCGGGCGGTTCCTCGAAAGATCGTCCAGCGCTCGAGATGATCCTTGCGGCCGAAGCGAGCGGCGAGCTCCAACCGGGCGGCACCATCGTCGAGCCCACATCGGGCAACACCGGTGTCGGGTTGGCAATCGTGGCCGCACAGCGGGGCTACAAATGCGTGTTCGTCATGACCAACAAGGCCGGCAAGGAGAAGGTTGATCTGCTGCGCGCCTATGGCGCTGAGGTCGTGGTGTGCGACGTGGCGGTCGCTCCTGAGGACCCCACCAGCTACTACTCGGTGGCCGAACGCCTCACGCAGGAACGTGGAGCGTTCCGCCCGAACCAGTACGCCAATCCGAACAACCCCATTGCGCACACCAAGACCACCGGCCCTGAGATCTGGGAGCAGACCGCTGGTCGCATCACTCACTTCATCGCCGGTGCTGGCACCTGCGGTTCGATCACCGGCACGGGTCGCTATCTCAAGTCGATGAACCCGGACATCAAGATCATCGCGGCCGACCCTGAGGCATCGGTGTTCTCGGGCGGTTCGGGTCGCCCGTACCTCGTCGAGGGTGTCGGCGAAGACTTCTTCCCCGCCGCCTACGACGGCGACCTCTGGGACGAGGTCATCCCGATCAGCGACGAAGAGAGCTTCCTCACCGCCCGCTACGTCAGCGAGACCGAAGGCATCCTCATCGGCGGCTCGGGCGGCACCGCGGTTGCTGCAGCGATGAAGGTGGCCAAGGCAGCCGACGATGACGCCGTCGTCGTCGTGTTCAATCCGGACTCCGGCCGCGGCTACCTCTCCACGGTGTTCAACGAGAGTTGGATGACGAACTTCGGGTTCGTCAAAGAGTGCGACCAGTGCGTCGGCGCCGTGCTCGACACGCGTAACGCATCCATCGAGAACCTGCTCTACGTCAACCCCACGGCGCCCGTCAGCGAAGCGATCGAGATCATGCGATCCACGGGCGTCAGCCAGCTCCCCGTGTGCAAGAACACGCCGCCGTTCGCAAATGCCGAGGTGTCAGGCTCGGTCGACGAACTCGAACTCATGGACGTCATTCATCGTGATCCCAGCGCGATGAACGTCGAGGTCGAGAAGATCATGGGCGCGAAACTTCCCACCATCGGCGTCGGCCAGAAGGTCGAGCTCGCCGTCGAAATGCTCGAAACTGCGCCAGCATTGCTGGTGCTCTCAGGTGGTCGGCCGTTGAGTGTGCTCACTCGCACCGACCTGCTCTCCTACTTCACCGCCATCGCAGAGGACGCCTCCGGACGTGACTGATTCCACCACTCCCACTCCTAACCCAGACGACAACAAGCAGACCGACATGTCCGCTGGCTTCTCCACCCGTGCAATCCACGCGGGCCAGGAACCCGACCCGACCACCGGCGCCGTCGTCGTTCCGATCTCGCTGTCGACCACGTTCGCCCAAGACGGTGTCGGCAACCACAAGGGATTCGAGTACTCGCGCTCGGGCAACCCCACGCGCTCAGCACTCGAGACCCAGATCGCTTCGCTCGAACAGGCTCGACACGGGCTCTCGTTCGCCAGCGGCCTCGCTGCTGAAGACAACATCTTGCGTCTCCTCACGGTTGCACCCGAAGGCAGCGGCAAGCGCGTCCTGCTCGGCAACGACGCGTACGGCGGCACCTTCCGCCTGATCGCCAACGTGTGGGGCCCGATGGGCTACCCGTGGACCGCGGTGGACCTCACCGACCTCGATGGGCTGCGCGCCAACTGGCCCGACGACACCGGGATGATCTGGTTGGAAACGCCGACCAACCCGATGCTCACCTGCTTCGACATCGAGGCCATTGCCGCAATCGCCCACGAGCGTGGCGCCGTTGTCGTCGTCGACAACACCTTCGCAACGCCGTACCTCCAGCAGCCGATCAACCTCGGCGCTGACCTCGTCGTGCACTCCGCCACCAAGTACCTCGGCGGTCACAGCGACGTCGTCGGCGGCTTCATCGCAACGAGCAACGACGAACTCGCTGAGAAGATCGCCTACACGCAGAACGCTGCAGGCGCCGTGCCAGCACCGTTCGACAGCTACATGCTGCTGCGCGGCGTGAAGACACTGGCCGTCCGCATGGATCGCCACTGCGAAAATGCTCGTTCCATCGTCGACCTGCTCGTCGATCACCCGGCCATCGAGAAAGTGCTGTACCCGCAGCTCCCCGATCATCCCGGCCACGCCGCAGCAGCGAAGCAGATGAAGGACTTCGGCGGCATGGTGTCGTTCCAGGTCAAGGCCGGCAAAGAGGCAGCGATGCGCGTCGCCGACGGCACATCGATCTTCACCCTCGCCGAGTCGCTCGGCGCGGTCGAGAGCCTCATCGAGCATCCTGGCGCAATGACGCACATGTCAGCCGCCGGCTCGCCGCTCGAAGTGCCCGACAACCTCGTGCGCCTGTCAGTCGGCATCGAAGACAAGGCCGACCTCGTCGCCGACCTCGAACAAGCCCTCGACACCATCTAGCTCCGAACGCGTGTGGGCGGGGATCAGGACGAGAGGAAGAGCCGGTAGGCCGGGTTGTTCGTTTCGTTCCAGCAGCGATAGCCGAGCATCTCGAGGAACTCGTCGAATGCTGCAGCGTCACCGGGTGGCACTTGCATGCCCACCAGGACGCGGGCGAGGTCAGCGCCGTGGTTGCGGTAGTGGAACAGCGAGATGTTCCACGCCGGGTTCATCGACGTCAGGAACCGGAGCAGCGCTCCAGGACGCTCCGGAAACTCGAACCGGTAGACCACCTCGTGCGAGGCATGGGCAGACTTCCCACCGACGAGGTGGCGGACGTGGGCCTTGGCCAACTCGTCGCCCGTGAGGTCGATGGCGTCGAATCCCGCGGCGTCGAATGCCTCGGCGAGCTCATCGGTTTCGTTTCGTGAGGATGCTGCGATCCCGACGAACACATGCGCCTCGGTCTCATCGCTGATCCGATAGTTGAACTCGGTGACGTCGCGTGATCCGATGATCTCGCAGAACCGCCGGAAGCTGCCTGGCTGTTCAGGAATCGTCACCGCGAAGATTGCTTCGCGTTGTTCGCCGTAGTCGGCTCGCTCAGCGACGAACCGCAACCGGGTGAAGTTCATGTTCGCCCCGCAGGCCACCGCGACCAACGTTTGGCCGGTGACACCAGTGGTCTGGACGTACTTCTTGAGCCCGGCGATCGCCAACGCTCCGGCGGGTTCGAGCAGCGACCGAGTGTCGGTGAAGACGTCCTTGATCGCAGCACAGGTCTCGTCGGTGTTGACGAGCAACACGTCGTCGACGTACTGCTGCGCCAAGCGGAACGTCTCCTCACCTGCGCGCTTCACTGCCGTGCCGTCGGAGAACAGGCCCACTTCGTCGAGTTCGACCAGGTGGCCGGCACGCAGCGAGTCGGCCATCGCCGTCGACTCGTCGTGCTGGACCCCGATGATTTTGATGTCGGGCCGAACCTGTTTCACGTACGCCGCGATGCCGGCGATCAATCCGCCGCCGCCAATCGCCACGAAGATCGCGTCGATCGGCTTGCCGTGCTGGCGCAGGATCTCCATGCCGATCGTGCCCTGCCCGGCTATCACGTACGGATCGTCGAATGGATGCACAAGTGTGAGCCCTCGTTGCGCTTGCAGCTCGAGCGCGTGGTGGAACGCCTCGTCATAGGTCTCGCCGTGCAGCACGACCTCGGCGCCTCGTTGGCGCACGGCGTCGACCTTGACCGATGGCGCCGTCGATGGCATCACGATGACCGCGTGGCAGCCGAGCCGATTGGCGGCGAGCGCCACGCCCTGGGCGTGGTTGCCCG
>JAJCXU010000143.1 GCA_029263275.1 Ilumatobacter sp. | reverse complement strand
CCGAACCAGCGAGATGATTCCCGAGAGGAGAATCGCCACGAGGAGCAGTCCGAGGGCAAGAGTGGTCGCTGGCCGCATGTGGTCAGCGTACCGAATGGTCGGGGCCGCGACCGGGAGTCCCCCGACGCCAGAAGAGGTCGGCGAGTTCAGTCAGCTGGCCGGAGCGTGCGCCCCGCCAGGAACTTCGTGCGTTCCGCAGTGCAGGCGTCGTGGACGAAGCACGTCGCGTCGTGATCGTTGGTCAGGCCCTCGGATTGCATGAAGGCGTAGGCGGTCGTCGGTCCGAAGAACTTCCAGCCACGCCGCTTTAGCTCCTTCGCGAGCGCGGCGGAGCGTTCTGTCTTCGCCGGAATACCTCCGTCGGACTCGCGGTCAGGGCTTTCCACGGCCCATTGCCAGACCCAGTCGACGAGTGATCCCTCGGCTTCGACCAACTCGATCGCCCGTTGGGCGTTGTTGATCGTCGCCTCGATCTTGCCGCGGTGGCGAATGATCCCCACATCGCCGAGCAGGCGCTCGACATCGTCAGGCCCGAAGTCGGCCACGGTGCGGTAGTCGAAATCGGCGAACACCTCACGAAAACGCGGGCGCTTGAGCAAGATCGTGATCCAGCTCAAGCCGGACTGGAACCCTTCCAGGCAGATCTTCTCGAACAGACGGTGTTCGTCAGTGGTCGGTCGGCCCCATTCGGCGTCGTGGTACTCGAGATACGTCTCGTTCGCCGTTGGCCAGCCACATCGCAGTGGCTCGGTCGTGCTCATCCGGTCGAGTGTGTCAGGTCGGCCGGAATCCCGCGAGCGATGCGCTTCGGTCGCGGCCGCCGCGACTCAAACTCATCGCTTGACGGCGGTTCGCGGGTCAGGAGTCTTCAGCGTCGGCTTGAGCGGCTCGGTACTCCGCGAGATCGTCGTTGCCATCGAGTTCGATGTCGACCTGCCCATAGGACGCCCGGGCCAACACATGTGTGGCGACTGGTGATGTGAGGAGTTGCAGCACCACGACGAGCACGAGAGTGGCCACGGCCTCGCCGGTTCCGATCTCGATTGCGGCACCGATTGCGACCAGCAGCAACCCGAGCGTGGGTGCCTTCGCGGCAGCGTGGACACGCGACATCAGGTCGCCGAAACGAATCACGCCGATGCCACCGATCATGGTGAGCAGCCCACCGACGACCATGAAGATGCCTCCAACGATCTGCATCAGCCGCCCCTCCGCTCGATGAATCGACCAAGGGCGACCGTGCCGACGAATCCGACCAGCGACACGACCAGAACCGTCGACAACGTAATCCCGCTGTCGGCGAAGGCCGCGGCGACGATGATCCCGCTCACGACACATGACAACACACCGTCGAGTGCGACCACCCGATCAGGAATCGATGGACCGCGCAGCACGCGGTACAGAAAGGCAAACATTGCTGCAGTCAGCAGCAGTAGTGAGGCGACAATCACGACGCGCGCTTCTTTCTCGATGCTGCTCTTCGCGATGCCGACATGGCGGACAATTCAGCATCGACCAGCGGAAGCTCGTCGCGTGAGCCGAACGCCTTGATCGCCAACCGCTCGAGACGAAGGACATCGCGGCGGACCGACTCGACGTCGATGAAGTGCAGGACATGAATGAAGAGCGTCCGGCAGACCAGCATTTCGCCGGAGTCGTCACTGGCATCTGCATCGCCTCCGGACACCTCCTCGGCAACATCGATCGTGACCGTTCCTGGCGTGAGCGTGACGCAGTTGGCCACCAGCGTGACCACCCCGGCCGATGAGGTGTGCATGGGGACGGCGATGATGGCGCGATTGATCTGCAAGCCTGGCGTGATGATCTCCCAGGCCACGACCAGGTTGGACTTGACCAACTGGACCAAGAAGTAGCCGCCGTAGACGATCGCCGAGAGCGGGCGGAAATAGGTCCGTTCCAATCCGGTCACACCGGTCGGGCGCGCCACACCGACAACGACAAGCGCCACCAGCAACCCGCCGACGACATTGCCGAGTGTGAGGTCCGCCCACAGCGCGACCCACAGCGCGGTGAGCCAGATGATCAAGGTCGGCGCCCGGAGGAAACGATTCATCCGCCTGCCTCCGCTGCTCCGCCGCTGTGCAGCACGGCGTCGATGTACCCCTGGGGGTCGAGCAGGTCGGCAGCGGCCCGCTCGGCCAGGTCATACAGCGGGCCAGCGAACACGAGTAACGCGATCGACATCGCGACCACGACAACGGTTGCTGCTGTCATCAGGACGGGCACCTTCGTGACACCCGGTTCCAGCCTGGCGGCCACGACGGCGTCTTCGGGATCGCCCCAGAAAACGCTCGACCAGATCCGGCCCATCACGTACATCGTCAGCAGGCTGACCAAGAGCGCAACCACCACAATGCCCCACTGCTCGGCATCGATGCCCGCATCGATCAGCGCGAACTTCGCAATGAACCCTGAGAACGGTGGCAGCCCAGCGATGCTCAGCGCGGGGAGCGCGAAGAGGACGGCGATCATCGGCGCGGCGCGCACGAGGCCGCCGATCCGAGACAATCGGTCGGAACCAGCCTTACGTTCGATCAAACCGGCCACGAGGAACAACGCTGTTTTCACGACGATGTGGTGCACGACGTAGAACACCGCACCCGCTACGCCAGCGAGCGTGAAGAGGCCGAGGCCCATGATCATGTAGCCGATGTGGCTGACGATGTGGAACGACAGGATCCGCTGCAGGTCGTCCTGTGCGAGAGCGCCGAGCACACCGGTGAGCATCGTGAGCCCGGCGACGATGAGCAGCAGCGTGCCCTGCTGGGCGTCCGGTGGGAAGAGCAGCATCTGTGTCCGGATGATGGCGTACACCCCGACCTTGGTGAGCAGGCCGGCAAAGATCGCCGTGATTGCGTTCGGGGCGGTGGGATAGCTGTCGGGCAGCCAGAAGAACAGCGGGAAGATGCCGGCTTTGATGCCGAAGACCGCAATGAGCAGGAGCGAAAAGCCCGTGCGTACACCGCTTGACAGCTCGGGCATCCGCTCGGAGAGTTCGGCCATGTTGACCGTCCCGGTCGCCGAATAGATGAGCGCGAGCGCGGTGATGAAGAAGGTCGAGGCGATCAGGCTGA
>JAJCXU010000142.1 GCA_029263275.1 Ilumatobacter sp. | reverse complement strand
ACGAGTACGCGAGCTTCACGATGTTCTCGAAGTCGTTGATCGTGGCGTAGCGGCGACCGTGGTCCTGGTCGTAGACGAACGGTGAGCCGTAGTTCGGTGCGAACACCGTGTTGTTGCCGCCGATTTCGACGTTGCGCGCAGGGTTGCGGGCGTGCTGGGTGTACTGGCGCGGCGCGGTGGCTTGGACGAGTTGTCGACAGAGACCGCGAGGGAAGCGGACACGTTCGCCGTCGACGTCCGCTCCGGCATCGCGCCACATCTCGAGAGCGCTCGGGTAGTTCCGGAACTCGATACCGACCTGTTCGAGGATGGTGTCGGCGTTGTGCTCGATCACTTCGAGGTGTTCGTCGGTGACCAATTCATAGGGCCGTATCTGTCGTTGCAGGTACGGCGGGACGGGCGCGGCAGACGTTGCCCGACTTGCCGCACGCCCGGCGCGTCCCCCTGATCGACGTCCTCGACGTTCTTCACTCATTCCGATCCCCAATCACCTCGCCGTGGCGCCTTGAAGTCCCACCATGCGGAACTGTTCCATCATACAGAACGCCCAGGGGTGAGGGGGAAGTTCAGGTCGCGGAAAGTGCCGCGAGCGCAGCTTCCAGTCGCTCAACTTGCTCAGTCATGCTCAGGGGCTCGTCGCCGGCTGCTGACAGCTCGCTGGAAGCGGAGGCCGAGGAGATCGTGTTGGCGACCGCGCTGAGCAAGTCGAGGCCGATATTGAGGTAGATGCCAACGATGTCGATGAGGAAGTCGAACGAACCGCCGGGAACTCCACCGGCGATCACTCGAATCTCACGATCCCCGCCCAACGAAACCGAAGAGGTGTTGGCCTGCACCGATGGCGACGTGCTGTCGAAGTTGAGTGTCGATGACGTGACCTCGGTGGCGGTACTCGGGTTGACCGTGACGAAGCCGGTGCCGGTCGGACCGATCAGCGTGACGGTGTAGATGATTCCGATCGAGCCGGGTGGGTTGGCATCGGGGATGGTGACAACGCCATCGTCCACATTGCGCGCGTCGCGAGTCGGAATGACTCGAGACGAACCCACAGCGAGTCGGCCGCTCGGCGTACTGCCCATGTTGAAGCGCGAGTCGTAGACCCTGAACGGCGTTCCGAGAATCGTGACCGGGGACTGGACCAGCACTGCCAGCATGAGGTTCGCCACAGACGTGAGCCGTTCCGGTGATGCGATGCTTTCGCTGGCGAGTTTGGCCCAGGTGCCCGGGGTCCCCGCCTTCGTGCAGTACCAGAGGCCGCCGGTGGCGTCGGTTCGCATCTCTCCGGCGGCGTGCGAAATCGTGTCCTCGGTCGGGTCGCCGGCGTTGTTGACCATGAACAGGTTCGAACGCGCCGCGGTTGTCGCTTCGGCCACGAGCGCATGCCCGGTGTCGGTGTCGGCGTTGGTGCGGCTGTTGCTGAAGCCGTACACGCCGTTCTTGACTTGAGGGCCGCCGGCCTGTCCGCCGAGGGCAGCCACGAAGTTCGACGCGCTAACGAAGTCCGCGGCGCCGAGGATGAAGTCTTGCGTGAACGTCGGACCGAGATTCTTGACCACCTTGGTTCGGCTGGTGGCGATTGTCGACCGCCCGGCGAGGACTGGATCTGCATCGACCGCCGCGACCGGCTGTGCGCCCAACGCGGATCCGGCAACGGCGCCGGCAACTGCGGCGCCAGCAACACCGACACGGCGAAGCACATCGCGCCGGGTTGATGCACCGTCGGCAAGCGTGTTCGCGGCGTCACTGGCTACTGGTGTCGTCGAAGGAGCGGCCCGTTGCGCCTCGAGTTCCGCTTGGAGTTGACGGATCTCCGCCTGTTGATTGCGGAGCTGTTGAGCAAGCTCGGCGACGGTGGGTTCCGTCGCTGCGGTGTTCTCGTCGTTCTCGTTCATCGGGCGGAACCGTAGCCGCGTGGTCGCGGGCTGTCAGAGTGGGCGTCGACGACGCCCGGTGCGCTGACGAGCACCGGCGCCTTCGGCGCGAGCCTGGGCCACGGGCAGATCGGTCTCCGTGGAGAGGTTCGGCGTCGGCTCGCTGGTGTGCGGGAAGCCCATGGCATTGACGAACAGTTCCTGGAACCGAGGCTCGGTCGCCGTCTCAATCTTCTCGACGTTGCGAACCGTTGCCTCGATCTCGGCGCGCTGGGCGGCCGACACCAATGCGCGGACCGCGCCCGCACCGGCGGCATTGCCGACCGAAGCGACCTTGTCGACCGGCACATCGGGGACGAGGCCGAGCACCTTCGCGTAGAGCGGGTCGATGTGCGCGCCGAACGCACCGGCGAGGCGGACCGAGCCGATCTCGTTCGGGTCGGTCTTGCCCGCGTGCTCGCACAGCAGGTCGATGCCGGCGCGCAGCGCGGCCTTCGCGAGTTGGATCGCCCGGACGTCGTCTTGAGTGACGTTGATGTTCTCTGCCGGATCATCCGAGTCGCCGAACAGTCGGTACGAGAAGGTGCGACCGTCGGGGAATACTCGGCTCGTCTTGTCTGGGCCGTCCGAGCGGACGGTGCCGTCGACGTCGATCAGCCCGGCGAGGTACAGCTCGCCCATCACTTCGATGATTCCCGAGCCGCAGATTCCCGCGATGTCGAGTTGGCGCGTCTCCTCAGCGAGGTCCGGATCGTCTGACCAGAGGTCGCTGCCGATCACCTTGACGCGGGGTTCCAGCGTGTCGCGGTCGATGCGCACCCGCTCGATCGCCCCGGCGGTGGCACGCATGCCAGCGGAGATCTGTGCACCTTCGAAGGCTGGGCCGGTGGGGGAGGAGGCGGCGAGCACATGCTCGGAGTTGCCGAACACAATCTCGGCGTTCGTGCCGACGTCGACCAGCAGCTGGAGTGCCTCGGAACGGTGCGGTCCTTCGGCGAGGATCGCGCCGGCAGTGTCGGCACCGACGTGACCGGCGATGCACGGAAGCAAGTAGGTCGAGGCGAACGGCGCGTCGATCTCGAGATCGGCCGCCCGAGTGATCACAGCGCTGTCAGTCGCGAGCAGGAACGGTGCCTGGCCGAGTGGCGTGGGGTCGATGCCCAGGATCACGTGATGCATGATCGGGTTGCCGACGATCGTCATGTCGAGCACCGATGCACGATCGATCGGGCGCAAGGTCTCCACGGTGTCGGCGGCCTCAGCCACCAATTCGCCGACCATCGCATCAAGCGCGGATCGGATTGATCGGGTCAGTTCGATCTCGCCCCCCGGGTTCATCATCACGTACGACACCCGCGACATCAGGTCGTCACCGAACCGGATCTGCGGGTTCATGACGCCGTGAGTTGCGACGACCTCGCCGGTACCCAGATCAACGAGGTGACCGGCCACCGTCGTCGACCCGACATCGACCGCCACGCCGAAGGCCCGATCGACGTAGCCCGGATAGACCGCACACACATCGCGTCCGTGTCGGACCGCAACCGTGATTGCGTTGTCGCCGCGCTTGGCGGCATGGGCGATGAGCGGCAAGACGTTGACGTCGATGTGCGTCATCGTGACGTCGTAGTCGGAGTACAGCGCCGTCGCGATCTGCTCGCTCAGCCCGCCGAGCTCCGCGCCGAGTTCGGCTTTCGGGAGTTCGATGTAGTGGAGGCGGACCAGTGGGTCGATTTCGATGTCGCCCACGTCGACCGACTTCCGTACGACCTGTTTGTGGACTTGGCTCGCCGCGGGAATCTCGACAACAACATCGCCGCGCACCTGCGCCGCGCATCCGAGTCGCTGACCATCCAGAATCGGACGCCGGCCGGTGTAGTCCTCTTCCGTCGAGGTCCACCCCGTGAGCGAGTCGGCTGTCGATTCGACCTGCCATTTCGAGAACGAGCCCACGCTCGGCACGACTTGGCAGCGCCCGCACAACCCGCGGCCGCCGCACGTCGAGTCGAGGTCAGCGCCCGCCTGCCGCGCGGCGTCGAGCACGGTGGTGCCCTCGTCGACCGTGACCGACAGCCCGGACGGCGCGAAGACGACGTGGTGGCGCGTGCTCATGTTGGCGGGTCAGCCTTCGACGCGTGCGCGTCGGCCGCCGCGCCGGCGTGGTGCGCCGCCGGCAGCATCGCCAGCAGCCTGGCCGCCGCCTTCTCGATAGGTCGCGATCCATGCGCCGCAGTCTTGGTCGTGACCGGCCAACACATCAGCGGCCTTGACGGCCTTCTTCACCTCATCGTGGAGTGGGCTCATGATTGCCGACGTCATCCCGTTCGAGATCGCCATCGCCAGGAACGTGCCGGTGATCGCGTGCCGTTCGGGCAACCCGAAGCTCACGTTCGAGGCGCCACACGTGGTGTTGACCTTGAGCTCGGTCTGGAGACGGCGCAGGAGCTTGAAGACTTGCTGACCTGCCTGGCCCATCGCACCGATCGGCATCACGAGCGGGTCGACGATGACGTCGGACGACGGGATGCCGTAGTCGGCAGCGCGGTTGACGATCTTGCGGGCAACCTCAAAACGTACGTCGGGGTCCTCGGAGATTCCCGTCTCATCGTTGGAGATGGCGACCACCGCAGCGCCGTACTTCTTCACCAGTGGCAGCACGCGCTCCATCTGCTCGTCCTCACCAGTGACGGAGTTGATCAACGGCTTGCCTTGGTACACCGCGCACCCCGCTTCGAGCGCCTCGACGATGGACGAGTCGATCGACAACGGCACGTCGGTGACCGACTGCACGAGTTGGATGGCCTGCGCGAGCAGTGCTGGCTCGTCGGCCAGCGGGATGCCGGCATTGACGTCGAGCATCTGGGCGCCAGCCGCCACTTGTGCGAGAGCGTCCGCTGCGACTCGGTCGAAGTTGCCTTCCTTCATCTCGGCGGCGAGCAGCTTGCGCCCGGTCGGGTTGATCCGCTCGCCGATCATGACGAACGGACGGTTGAAGCCGATGACGACTTCCTTCGTGGCGGAGCTGATGATGGTCTCGGTCATGTCAAACTTTCGATACGGTCGCGGTCAGTCTGTGCCAGGCACAGAGTGACCGGGGGAGTGTTCTGGGTCGAGGCCGCCGTTGGCGACGATGGCTTCGAGGCGGTCCTTGGGGTAGTTGCCTTCGAGGTCGGCACACAGTTGGTCGAGCTGGGCGCTCACGTCGCCCGCATCGAGCGGCGCGGTGCTGTTGCGCCATTCCTTGACGTAGTCATCGGTTGACGTCAACCCGGCAACGCCCGCGGCGCGATCGATGGCGTGCTGGAATCGTGCGTGCAGCAACACCTTGCTTTGTTCAGCGGCACCGCGCGCGGTGAGCTGTGCGGGAATGTCGCGCCAATAGATCGTGCTGACGGTTGGTCCGCTGCCGCGGCGCCGGTTGGTTCGCCGGCCGCTCTGGCGCTCACGCATCTCACCCTGATCCAGTTCGTCTCCGACACCCGGTTGGTCGTTCATGACGTTGTTGCCTTCCGTGTGAAATCCACCATCGTGGATTCGAGCTCGCCGTAACCAGTGTGCTCGATGTGGAGCTCGAGTCCGAGCCGATCCGCGCACTCGTGTGCAGCCGATCGCGCCTTCGGGTCGTCGGTCTGTTCGAGATACACGCAGCGTGTGTAGTTGCCGAAGTACATGTCACGTAGCTCGGGGTGCTTGGCGATGCCCATGCCTTCCCAGATCAACCGCTCCCAATTCCGCGCGAGGAAGTCGGTCAGATAGAAGGAGCCGAGCGCGTGATCCTGCAACTCGTCGAACCGGGGCGCGGTGGCGAAGAACTGATAGCAGTGCGCGCCAGCGAGCATCTCGACGCCTTCTTCGGCGCAGACCTTTTCGAGCAACCCGCCGGTGCCGCAGTCCGCGTAGCCGATCAAGATCTCGTCGAACGTGCCCGTTGCGTCCTGCGTTCCGGTGTCGAGCAACTCATCGTCGGTTCTCGCGTGCTGTTGCGTTGTGGTCGCTTGTTGTTCTGCTTGTTGCGACACATTGCCTGGTGCAAGGCGACCGCGGGCTCGGTGGATCCTTTGGCGGACGAGTTCGGGGATCTCTTTCGGGCGGTTGTGCAGTGAGGCCGGAAGGCATTCCACGGTCACGTTGGACAGGCCGTTCAGATCGATGACGGCGAGCAGCTCACGTGCGAGCGCCCCGCACGCGATGACGAGCACCCGTGGGGCGGTCATGGGTCAGGCGTGAACAGACGGGCCAGCCGGCTCGGGATTGCCGCGCCGCGCCGTCACCAGCGACTTGGCCTGCTCGGAGGCGACCGCCGCATCGCGGCAGTACGCATCGGCGCCGATTGCGTCGCCGAATTCTTGATTGAGCGGTGCGCCGCCGACGAGGATGATCTGGTCGTCGCGACGACCCTTCTCGATCAGGGTGTCGATGACGACCTTCATGTACGGCATCGTCGTGGTGAGGAGCGCGGACATGCCCAAGATGTCGGGCTGGTGCTCGTCGAGGGCGGCGATGAACTCATCGACGTCGGTGTTGATGCCGAGATCGATCACCTCGAAGCCAGCCCCTTCGAGCATCTTCGCAACGAGGGTCTTGCCGTTGTCGTGGATGTCTCCCTTGACGGTCCCGATGACGACCTTGCCGACCGACTCGGCGCCGGTCTCGGCGTGGAGCGGCCGCAGGATGGCCATTCCTGCCTTCATCGCGTTTGCTGCCAGCAGGACTTCGGGGACGAAGAGAATGCCGTCGCGGAAGTCGATCCCGACGATGCGCATGCCCTCGACCAGTGCATCGTTGAGCACGCGATCAGGGCCCCAGCCGCGGTCGAGCAGAATCGTGGTGCCTTCTGCGATCTCGTCCTTCATGCCGTCATAGAGGTCGTCGTGCATCTGTGCAGTCAGGTCCTCGTCGCTCAGCAGCGCAAGGTCAATCTCTTCATCGCCATTCGAATCGCCAGCGGCGTCGATGTCATCGCTCATGTTGTCGTCTCCAGAGAGGGAAAGGAACGAGGGGTCTCGCACCCGTGTTCCGCAATGCGGAACTGTACCGTATGGTGAAACAGTACGCTAGGCCCCTCTGGGACGAGCGATCCCTGCAGGCTAATGACGCAAGTCGCGTCCCGCAATGATGTTGACCGCTTGCCTGGGCCGACCAATTCTTGTCGCACACGTCACGGACGCGTCGAGACGTCGCCGAAGCTACTATCCAGGGGGTATGGCAGGTGTGCAGTCGATCGAGCGGGCATTCACGGTGCTCCGCGAACTTTCACTGGGCCCCGCTGGTGTCACGGAGATCGCTGAGCGGGTGGGTCTACCGAAGTCGACCGTGTCTCGTCTGCTCTCCGCACTCGAGACAGAGGGCGCGGTCTCGCAACACGCCGCAGGTGCCGAATACGAACTCGGCGCTGGTCTCGCAGCCCTCGCCGATGCAGCGAACAACGACGCCAACATGGCAGCAGTCGTCCGCCCATTCCTCATCGAATTGAGTGACGCCACCGGAGAGTCAGCAGGCTTTGTCGTGCGCTCGGGTCGCAACGTGTACTGGGTCGACAGCGTCGAACACGAGGAATCCGCGGTGCAGGTGCAGAACCGCACCGGGTTCTACGCCCCGATGCATTCCGTCCCGGCTGGCCTCGCGCTGCTCGCACATCTGCCAGCGCATGAGGTCAACAGTTATCTTGCGCAGCCGCTCGAACGGGTCAACCAACGCACGATCACCGACATCGGAACCTTGCGGGCACATCTCGATCAGATCCTGCGCGACGGCCTCAATTGGTCGATTGATGACCTCGGCGACGGGATTACTGCGCTCGATGTGCCATTCCGAGGTGCGAGCGGCCACTTCGAAGGCGCCCTGTTCGTCAACGCGCCGAGCTTCAGGTTCCCGGCCGAGGGTGACAAGGACCGCGTCGAAGCGCTCGTCGTCGACGCCGCGCGACGGCTGTCCGAACGTTTCACCGTTCACTGAACCGCCCTCTCGACTGCGGGCGCGAAGACGTCGCCAACGTTGTCCGCTTTCCGCTGGGAGCGGTGACGGATCGGCAGTAGGTTCGACGGCGATGAAGCGCCAGGACAAAGCCGACCGCATCGGCGAGATGCTCGACGACCTCTACCCAAACCCGCCGGTGCCGCTCGACCATCGCAATCCGTACACCATGCTCGTCGCGGTGGCGCTGTCTGCGCAGACGACAGACAAGAAGGTCAACGAGGTCACGCCCGCACTGTTTGATGCGGCGTCGACTCCGGAAGAGATGGCGCGGCTGTCACCTGACGAGATCCTCGAATTCATCAAGCAAGTCGGCCTCGCACCGACCAAGTCCCGCAATCTCTCGGCAATGGCGCATCAGATCATGGACGCTGGAGGCGAGATCATTCCCGACTGGGACTTCCTCGAAGGGTTGGCCGGCGTCGGGCACAAGACCGCGGGGGTCGTCATGGCCGGCGCGTTCGGATTCCCCGCGTTTCCGGTCGACACGCACATTCATCGCCTCGCGGATCGTTGGGGACTGAGCGATGGCAAGAACGTCGAGAAGACCGAGCGGGACCTCAAGGCCGTGTTCCCCGAAGACACCTGGGACCGACGGCACCTCCAGATCATCTACTTCGGTCGCGAGTACTGCCCTGCCAAGTACCACGACCTCACCGGCTGTCCGATCTGCAGCTGGGCGGCGACCAAAAAGCGCATTGCCGCCGAGTCGCGTTGACCCGTCTCGTCGTCAACTGAACGGGTCCAGAGCGGCGATCCGGGGACTGCGACCTGAACGCAACGTGACACACGGCGGGAATAGTCTCCGCTGAGGTTGGGAAGAGATTCACAAGGGCTGATATCTTCGGGCCCGCATGTCGCTCTTTCTTCGCGATTACCTCAACGTCGTCTGGTTCGGTATCGCAGCTCTCGCCATTGGTGGGCTGCTGCTCGGGCTCGCTGCCCTCATCCGCCCGTCCAAGCCGAACTACCACAAGTCGATCGCGTACGAATCTGGCGTCGACCCCGTGGGCATGGGCTGGTCGCAGAGCCAGATTCGTTACTACGTGTTCGCCCTGCTCTTCGTCATCTTCGACGTCGAAGCCGTGTTCCTCTTCCCCTGGGCCGCCTCGGCAGAGCGCTACGGCACCTTCGGTCTCGTCGCCATGCTGATCTTCATCGTGCTCTTGCTCGATGGCCTGGTCTACGCCTGGAAGCGAGGACTCCTGCGATGGGTCTGATGCACACTCGCTTGCACACGCAGAGAAAGACGGTCTGACATGGGTCTCGTCGACAAGGGCCGCCTGCCGGCCCCGCTCACCAAGCTGTTCAACATGAGCCGCTCGTACAGCCTCTGGGTGTACCAGTGGGGTCTCGCCTGCTGCGCCATCGAGATGGGCGCCGCATTCGGTTCACCGCGCTACGACGTGATG
>JAJCXU010000141.1 GCA_029263275.1 Ilumatobacter sp. | reverse complement strand
AGTCGCTGGGCCGCTTGATCGTCGAGGTCGAGCCGCGCAGCGTGACGGCATTCAAACGCATTATGGATGATGAGTGCCTGCAGATCGGTGAAGTGAGCGAATCGGGAATGCTGTCACTGCCTGGCGTCGAACCCATTCTCGTCTCGGACCTGGCTGATGCGTTCAACCATGAGGCGTATGCGACGAACGACGGGATCGAGGCCACATCATGAGTCGGGTTCCCGCAGTTGTCATCGCCGGCCCCGGCACCAACCGTGATGGCGACGTCCGCCAGGCACTCCAGTTGGCTGGCGCCAGCGCGAAGATCGTCCTGGCCAGCGAACTGGTCGAACGGCCGCGGCTGCTCGGCGACTATCGACTCGCCGTCGTCGCTGGCGGCTTCAGTCACGCCGACTCGTTGGGAGCTGGCCGCATGCTCGCCCTCGACCTGATGATGGGGCTGGGCGACGAGCTCCGCGACTTCGTGGCTCAAGGTCGTCCGCTCATCGGCATCTGCAACGGATTCCAGGTGCTGACGAGAACCAAGCTGTTGCCAGGCGCACTCGGTCACAACGCGCAGGGCAGCTTCGACTGCCGGTGGGTTGTCTTGGAGACCGAGGTCAAGAGCAAGTCGGTGTGGACTGCGGGCATCGAGGATCCCATCCACTGCCCGATTGCACACGGCGAGGGTCGGTACGTCCACCCCGACCCCGATTCGCTGACCGCCGCTGGCCAGGTTGCCTTGCGTTACCGCAGCACCAACCCCAACGGCTCCGTGGCCGACATCGCTGGCGTCTGCGATCCGAGCGGCGTGGTACTCGGCCTGATGCCACACCCCGAGAACCACATCGTGGCACGACAGCATCCGCACCACGGCCGCAGCGCCGCCGTGAAGACGCGGGGTGCGGGCGAGCCCTCCAGACTCGGTCTGAGACTGTTCGAGAACGGCGTTCGCCACGCCAAGGAACTCTGAGCACATGACACTGCCCGAGCCGTTCGACACCATCGAGTTACCGCTCGACGACCGCCGGCTCGGCAAGGTCCGTGTGTCATACGCATTCGGTACTGGCCAGCGCCTCTTCGTCACGACCGATCGGTTGTCGGCATTCGACCGGATCATCGCTCGGGTGCCCTACAAGGGCCAAGTGTTGAACCAGCTCGCGGCGTGGTGGTTCGAACAAACCGCCGACATCGTGCCCAATCACGTCATCTCGCTGCCCGACCCGAACGTGCTGATTGCACGTGAGGCGAAGCCGCTCAGCGTCGAGGTCGTCGTCCGCGGGCACATCAGCGGTGTCACCGACACGGCCTTGTGGACCCAGTACGCCACGGGTGCGCGCAACATCTACGGCCACGAGTTTCCCGACGGCCTCACGAAGAACACGGCGTTGCCCGAGCCGATCATCACGCCCACGACCAAGGGCGACTTCGGCGACCACGACGTGCCGTTGGCAATTCAAGACGTTGTTGCCGATGGCCACGTCGAGCGCGAGGTGTGGGATCAGGTGAGCGCCGCGGCACTTGCGGTGTTCGACCGCGGGCGCGCACGAGCCGAGGCCGCTGGTCTCATCTTGGCCGACACAAAATACGAGTTCGGCTTGGACGTCGACGGCGCAGTGATGTTGATCGACGAGGTCCACACGCCTGACTCCTCGCGGTACTGGGTCGCTGAGAGCTACGAGGAGCGGCTGACTGCTGGCGAGGAACCACAGAGCCTCGACAAAGAGGTTGTACGCCGGGCCTTGGCCGACGTTGGTTACACCGGCGAGGGCGATGTCCCCGAACTACCGGCAGAAGTGTGGGCCCAGACCAGCGCTCGCTACATCGAGACCTACGAGCGCCTCACCGGGCTCACCTTCGAACGGGGCACCTACCCCGCCGAGCAACGCATCATCGACACAGTCAGCGCACTGGAGATCCCCGCATGAGCACAGCACCCGACCCCTCAGCGACTCCTGTTCGCATCAGCGACAAGCCACGCGACGAGTGTGGAGTTCTCGGACTGTCGACGCCACACGGCGAAGGCGTCGCTCAACTCGCGTTCTTCGGGCTGTTCGCCTTGCAGCATCGCGGCCAGGAAGCTGCGGGCATCGCGGTGAGCGATGGCAAGCGGAGCCGATTGCACAAAGAGGCGGGCCTGGTCGCCAACGTCTTCACACCTGAGGCATTGGCTCCACTCACCGGCTACCACGCAATCGGCCACACCCGCTACAGCACCACGGGCTCAAACGCCGAGCGCAACATCCAGCCGTTCTTGGTCGAGACCATGCACGGGCCGCTCTCAGTCGCACACAACGGCAACTTGGTCAACGCAACGGCGCTGCGCGATGAGTTACTGAACAAGGGCTTCGGCCTCACGGCCACGAGCGACACCGAGGTGTTCACGCTCATGCTCGCCGCAGCCGGCGGACAGACTTGGCAAGAACGGATCGAACGGACACTGCCCGCGTGGAAGGGCGCTTACTCACTGGTGATCTTGGCGTCCGATCAGGTCATTGCGGTGCGCGACCCGTGGGGCTTCCGTCCGCTGAGCGTCGGCCGCCTGCCACATGGTGGGCATGCAGTCGCCAGCGAAACCTGTGCACTCTCGACGTTGGGCTGCGTCGACATCGATGAGGTCAAGCCCGGCGAAATGGTTTCCTTGCGCGGCAGCGAGATCGAGCGGACTCAAGTGTTGGCGCCGCAGCCCCAGGGCGCCCGATGCACATTCGAATTCGTGTACTTCTCGCGGCCCGATTCGGTGTGGGATGGCAAGAGCGTGCACCACGCCCGCCAACGGCTCGGCATTCAGTTGGCCAAGGAGTCGACGGTGGATGCCGATGTGGTCATCCCGGTGCCCGACTCATCGATTCCTGCCGCGATCGGCTTCGCCCGCGAGAGTGGGCTGCCGTTCAACGATGGACTGATCAAGAACCGATACATCGGACGCACCTTCATCGAACCGACCCAAGACATCCGCGAGCGCGGCGTTGCGTTGAAGTTCAACGCCCTCAGCGAGAACCTCGAAGGCAAGCGGGTGATCATGATCGACG
>JAJCXU010000140.1 GCA_029263275.1 Ilumatobacter sp. | reverse complement strand
ACCTCATACGGCGACGGCTTCGCCGAGGTGTACGACGACTGGTACGCCGACGTCACCGACGTGGACGCAACGGTGGACCGAATGGTCGCCGTCGCTGGCACGGGCGGTCGCGTTCTCGAGTTGGGCGTGGGCACCGGACGGCTCGCCGTTCCGATGGTCGATGCTGGCCTCCACGTCACCGGCATTGATTCCAGTGAGGCGATGCTGGCCCAACTCGCCGTTCGCGATCCGACCGGTCGAGTCACTGCACTCGCGGGCGACATGGTCGACGACCTGCCGGGCGGTCCCTTCGATGCGGCGCTCGTGGCGTACAACACGCTGTTCAACCTGCTCGATGATGGTGCCCAGGCACGGTGTTTCGAGGCGGTCGCCGCTCGGCTGTCACCGGGCGGCGCTTTCGTCGTCGAGGCATTCGTCCCCGACACCGAGCGTGCCGCAGGGTCTGACGTCTCGGTCCGGTCGATGGCACTCGACCGCGTGGTGCTGTCCGTGTCGCAACACTCACCGGACACGCAACAGGCGAGCGGCCAATTCGTCGAGTTCACCGAGGCGGGCGGCGTGCGCTTGCGGCCATGGATGGTGCGGTGGGCAACGCCCACCCAACTCGACGCGATGGCCGCCGCTGCCGGGTTCACGGTCGAGTCCCGGTGGTCCACGATGGATGGTGCGGCCTGCACCGACGAGTCGGCGCAACACGTGACCGTCTATCGGCTCATGGGCTGACGATCAGGTTCTCGGGGATCGCCTGGGTGTCGAGCCATTGGGGTTCGATGATCGGGCGGATCGCTGCTTCGAGGAGCGGCCGGAACCACTCGGCCCCCGTCGTCGTGATGTGGTCGGCGTCGCGGAACAACAGCACGTCACCCAGTGTCATCGGGCAGCGAACCTCGGTGCAGAACCAGTCGGACGGGTCGACGAACGTGGCCCCGAACCGCTCGGCAGCCGCACTCTCGACGACCAGTCGTCCACTCTCGACGGCGCGCTCACGCCGGTTCGAGCAGTTCTGCATGCTGGAGCGATTCGACGACAAGCATTGCTGCGGGTTTGCGGCGGCACCCGGGGAGTCGGCAAACACCACCAGGTTGGCCGTGTTGGGCGCAATCCTGCTGAGCGTTGACTCGAGTCCGCTCGACCACTCCGCATCGTCGTTGTCGTACTCGTGCCATGCCGTCACGACGACCATCGTTGGCTGCTGGCCGGCAATGAAGTCGACCACACGGTCGCGCCACGCCGGGCACGTGCGGCCCAGCGTGTTCGTCGCGATCGAGACATCTGCCGTGGGGCAGCCGCCCTTCGCCAACACGATGAGTTCGAAACCAGCGTCGAGGGCGATTGCATCCATCGCCGGCGCCCACTGGGCGGCATGTGAGTCCCCGTACAGGACGATCGTTCGCACCGCGCCCACTTCGCCATAGCGACAGTCACGCAGCTCGTCGTCGACACCTTCGTTCACGCAGCCGTCGGGGTACACCGCTGGCCGGTCGCTGTAGACGGCACTGACCGACGGTCGCAGGTTGCCCGGCACGTCAGTGGCCAGCAACGCCTCGTCGAGCACCTCACGATTCGCTGCCATGAGCGTGGCGAGCAACTGGTCTGCTGTGGGCACCACGGGCGGGAGGTCCGCGACCGTGGTCTCTGGCACGTCGCTCGGTTCTGGCTCTTCGGCCCCGATCAAGATCAGCTCCGGTGCAGCCACCACCTCGCCGGAATCGAGGGCGGGACGGAAGATCACGGAAGTGAGGCCCACCAGGATGGCGAGGGCGCTGAGGCTCAGGCCGAGCACAACACTTCGCCCGGGGAATCGAGCGAGGCCCGCCGACAGCCGAACCGGGTCCTCGATCAACGCCTTCGACGCGACGGACAACAGCAGAGCCACCCCCACGACGATCGTTCGCTCCGTCATCGAGAGCGGTCCCCACTTCGCCTCGGAGAGCACGAGTGCAGGCCAGTGCCACAGGTAGATGGCGTACGAGTGCCGCCCAATCCACTGCATCGGCTTGAGGCCCAGGATCACGCCGGGAGCGAACCGGAACGGCTCGAAGCCACCCGATGCCACGATCAGCACCGTGGCGAGCACCGGCAACATCGCGGCGGTCCCGGGGAACGCGACCGACTCGTCATAGGCCAGCACCGTGTAGACGACGCCGAACACCCCGAACCAGCCGAGCGCGGCGCGGAAGCGCACGTTCACGGATCGCAGGCCCGTGCCCGCGAGGGCCAGCGCCGCGCCAGCCAGCAGCTCGATTGCCCGGGCAGGCAGGAGGTAGAAGGCCCAGGTCGGTTCGTTGTTGGTCATCCACACCGAGGCGACGAGCGACGCGACGCTGATGACCGCGATGACGATGAGGAGGTTCCGGCGGAACGCCGCCGGACGCGGCAGCCAGCGTGCGACGAGCACCAGCGTGGCGGGCCACAAGAGGTAGAACTGCTCCTCGACGGCGAGCGACCAGAAATGGAGCAGCGGCGACGGGGTCAGATCACCGAGTTGTGCGTTGAAGTAGTCCCCGAGCCGATTGGCGAACACGAAGTTGACGACGAACGCACCAGCCGCAATCGCATCGCGCCCGACATCGCGCAGCAGCGACGGCGCCAGCATGAACCGCGACGCGATGACGGTGACGACCAAGACGAGACACGACGCGGGGAGCAGCCGGCGCGCCCGCCGGGCCCAGAAGTCGTGCAGCGACACCGTGCCACTCGTTTCGAGTTCTCGCAGCAGGAGTTGTGTGATCAGGAATCCCGAGACGACGAAGAACACGTCGACACCGACGAAGCCTCCCTCGAACCCCGCAACTTCCATGTGGAACAGGACGACGGCAATGACCGCGATCGCGCGAAGACCCTCCACATCCGGTCGGAACTCGCCTCCCACCGCGCCGTCGAGCGACGCCCGCACATCGGCGCGTCGCTGTGCCCGCTCGCTCATCTCAGAATGAGTGGAATCCGCCATCGATGCGGATGATGTCGCCCGTGTGGTACGTGCTCGCCGAGCTGGCGAGGTAGGTCGCGATGCCCGCGAAGTCTTCCTTGGTGCCCCAGCGACGCGTCGGGATGCGCGGCATGACCTTCTTCACGAAGGTGTCGTAGCCGAACGCCGGAGCGGTCATGTCGCTCTCGATCCAGCCCGGCAGAATTGAGTTGCACCGAATGCCGTGTCGAGCGTGCGCCACGGCGATCCCGCGCATCATGGCGTTGACACCCGCCTTGGTCGCGCCATATGCCTGGCCCGATGCGGCGCCGAACTCCGCTGAGCCTGACGAGGTGAACACGATCGAGCCACCCGATCTGTCGCCGTCTTCGTGGCGGGCGACCATGTGCTTGGCCGCCTCTCGGGCGGTGTAGAACGCTCCGTCGAGGTTGACGGACATGACGCGTCGCCATTCGTCACTCGTCATCTCGAGAAAGCTCGACGACGAACCGCCAACTCCGGCGTTGACGAAACACGCGTCGATCCGGCCCATTTCTTCGGCCGTGTCGGCCATCGACTGGATGACCGCGTCCTCGTCGCTGACGTCGCAGACGATCGAGAGCAACTCGACGTCGTACTCGCTGAGCGCATCGATTGCCCGCTCGTTCTTCTCGGCGTTCGTCCCCCAAATGGCGATGTCGGCACCATGGGCAGCAAGCCCCTCGGCCATGCCGAGCCCGATGCCGCTGTTGCCGCCAGTGACGAGCGCAACGCGTCCCGTGAGATCGAACGGGGAACTGCCAGACAGGGTCATGCCGTGACTGTAGGTGAGCGGACTCGTCGCACGATCATGCCCACAGCCGAGAGCGAGATATCGTCGTGTTCGATGCCACTCGAACAGGTCAACTCGCCAGCAGACCTGCGCGGGCTGTCCTACGCCGAACTCGATGATCTCGCTGGCGAGATCCGCGACTTCATCGTCGGGGCCGTCTCCGAGAACGCCGGCCACCTCGGGTCCAACCTCGGCGCCGTCGAACTCACGCTGGCCCTCCATCGAGTGTTCGACTCACCGACGGATGCAATCCTCTGGGACACCGGCCACCAGGCCTACGTCCACAAGATCGTCACGGGGCGCCAGAAGCAGTTCGAACGGCTACGCCAAGCGGGCGGCCTGTCCGGATATCCGAGCCGTGAAGAGTCCGCGCACGACCACGTCGAGAACAGCCACGCCTCCACGATCCTGTCCTACGCCTACGGTATGTCGGTCGCTCGCGACGCAGGCGTCGATCCTCACCGCCACATCGTTGCGGTCATCGGTGACGGGTCAATGACCGGCGGCATGGCCTACGAGGCACTGAACAACATCGGCCACGGCAACAAGAGCGTCATCATGATCCTCAACGACAACGGTCGGTCGTATGCGCCGACCGTGTCGAACCTGTCAGCCAACATGCAGGGCTACGACGAACGAGCAGCACACCCGAGCGCGCAGGTCGAGGGCCCCACGTTCACCGATCGGGTCACCGGCAAGTTGAGCCACGCGCTGACCGACATCCGGCTCAATCCGGTCTACGTCCGCCGCCAGCGACGCCTGGAGAGCTACCTCCAGAGCCTGCCCCTCGTCGGCAACCAAGCCGGCGCAGCGATGGATGCGTTCAAGGCCGGGGTGCGTGAGTTCCTGCAACCTCCGTCATTCTTCGAGGCGCTCGGCGTGCGCTATGTCGGCCCCTTCGACGGCCACAACATCGAAGAGATGGAGCATGCGCTCCACAACGCGATCGAGCTGAGCGACGAGGGACCAATCCTCGTCCACATGCTCACGCAGAAGGGCCGGGGCTACTCCCCCGCCGAGGACGACGACGAGAAGCATCTGCACGATGCGCCAATCTTCGACCCCGCGGTTGGCCCACCCAAGGCGGTGTCGACCGGCTACACGCAGGCGTTCGCCGAGGCAATCGTCAAGGAAGCCGAGGCCGACACGCGGCTCGTGGCCATCACCGCAGCGATGCCCGGGCCGACCGGGTTGATCCCCTTCCAGGAACGTTTCCCCGATCGCTTCTTCGACGTGGGCATTGCTGAACAGCACGCCGTCACCGGTGCGGCCGGCATGGCGATGGGCGGCCTCCGCCCGGTCGTCGCGGTGTACTCCACGTTCCTCAACCGCGCCTGGGATCAGGTCGTCTACGACGTCGCGCTGCATCGACTCCCGGTCATCTTCTGCCTCGACCGCGCCGGTATCACCGGCCCCGACGGCGCAAGCCATCACGGCGTCTACGACATGGCACTGATGTCGAAGGTGCCGGGCATGCGTGTGTTCGCTCCGTCGAGCGCTCAGGAACTCGCACAGATGTTGCACGACGCAGTCGGACTGGTCGAAGAGGGTCCCATTGCCATCCGTTACGCACGTGGCGCCGCCCGACAGGTCGGCGAACACGACGTCGGCGAAGGCCTCCACGCTCGGCACGTGGTGTCAGCCGACGATGCCGACGTCTGCATCATTGCCGTCGGCAAGATGCTCGAATTTGCCGAGAAGGCCGCCGCCCAACTCGCCGAAGCGGGCACCCCGGCCAACGTGTGGGACGCGCGCTGCTGCGCACCGCTCGACCCCGACATGATCGCCGCCGCTGCCGCGCACACTCGCGTCGTCACCATCGAGGACGGCATCCGCGACGGCGGCATCGGCATGTCGATCGCCGATCAGGTCACCGTTGTCGATCCGTCAACCGTCGTGACCGTGTTGGGCATCCCCACCAAGTTCATTCCGCACGACCCGAAGTCGAACAACATCCACGCGAAGTTCGGCCTCGACGTAGCCGGCATCATCGCTGCCGCTACCCAGTAGTCACAACCGGGCGGCAAGCGCGTCGAGGTCGGGGTCGTAGACCGTGGCGTGGAGACGACGGACGCATCGCCGAGCACTCTCGAGGTATGTCCGTGCCTCGTCGTCATCGCCGACGGCAAGCGCGAGCTCGGCCAGTGCCAGATCGAAGGGCCCGACGGTGCACGAGCCGATCCAGGTCATCAACCCGGAGTGCGGGGCGAGCAGCGTGGCGACTTCAGCGCTTCGACCGGCGTCGCCGGTTGCCGCGACTGCCCGACCGAGCAGCATCATCGCTCCGCTCCACGACATGTCGGGTGGAAGACCTGGACCGCGCACCAAGAAGTCGTGTTCGATGATGACCCGGTCGTGGTCGCCGCGCAGCGCAGCGAGCCAGGCGGCCACTGCCCGCCATCCGGGCAGGCCGGGCTGCTCCTTCACGGTGAGGTCAGCCTCCTCTCGGAGTTCTTGACCCCGGCCTTGAGCAAGCCGCACGACCAGTCGAGTCATCAGGTGAGCCGTCAGCGCGCGTGACGGGCCGACCGCCGCCGCGGCCGAGTTCGCCGCGCTCGTCGCCTCGGCGTCGTCGAGTCGCCCATCGAGATACTGGAGACACGCGAGCTGATAGCCGGCCATCCAGCGCCGTCCGGCGGAACGCAAGGACTCGGCCAAAGCCGCCTGTCGGGTGAAGGTGGTCCTGAGCAAGGGGTCGCTGAACATGACCTGCGTCGAGAAGTAGAGATGCAACGCCTGAAACCGGGCGTCGTCATCGTCGAGGCGCTCAGCCAGCGTCATCAATTCTTCGGCCAGTTCGGCGCGGAGCGGCCAGTCGTCGGGATGCGAGAGCGAGGCATAGACGTTGCCGAGCGCCTCGACGATCTGGCGGTCGTCGCCCGTGCGTCGCGCGTGCCAGAGCGCGACGTGGAAGTTGTCCATGCACAGATCAACGCGGCCGGACATGCTGTAGAACAACGTGGCCTGCCCCGCAACCTCCGCTCGAGTCGCCGAGTCGAGGTCGCACGCGAGTGCCTCTTCGACCAGCTCAGCCAGTTCGACATTGAGGTTGCCCGCCTCCGTGAGCGGACCGAGTTTGCACATCGCCGCCACCGCGAGGGCGAAGATCTGATCGTCGCGACCGTGTCTCGCGCGCTCAGCGACGGACTCCAGCAGTTCGATGTAACTCGGATCGCCCGCGTCGCGGAGATCTTCGGCCTGGCTCAGCACCAGCGCCGACGTTCGACGGTCGTTGGGCCCCCATCGTTGTTCGGCGAGGCTCGCGGCACCTGCTGCCAACTCGGCTGCTTCGTCAAACATGCGCGTCTGTCGCGCAACACGTTCGGCAGACGCCGCCATCTCGATCGCCAACTCCGGATCGTGCCGGGCTCCGGCAAGGAGATGCGGCGCCGCCGCCAGCACGTTCGCGCCGTCGGCGAGCAATGCGAGGCCGAGCCGATGATGGAGGTCGGCTCGTTCGTCGCCGTCGAGGTGCTCGAGCAGCCAGGACCGAACGACTGCACTGTCGAGATCCATTCGCTCCGATGTCGCTGGCCGGATCAGACGTATCGCTGCGCCCTCTCGGAGCGCGGTGTCCAGATCCGC